>JAUNGV010000020.1 GCA_030524225.1 Eubacteriales bacterium | reverse complement strand
CTTTTCTCTTGTTGGTACGCTCCGGTTTTTCTGCATTTTCAGGAATGTTCCAGGTTTTGCCGGTAAGAAACGCACCATTCACACGTCCCTTAGCACAGTAATTTCTAACACTGCGTTCCGATACATCCCATTTTTTTGCTACTTCAGTGACTGAAAGGTATCGCATCTGCTATCCTCCGTCATAAATGCTGGGATTGAAAAATAAGCGATCGAGCTTATTTTCAATCTGATCTACTGTATAGTATATCATATTATCGGCAAAAATATTGTCTATCTATTCAGTATTATTCCCATGTTTTTTGCCGTTTCGGGAAATTTGTTTTTTGGACGTGTGGCAGCAGCACCAAAGCAAAATCAATCAGCGAGGCATTCCTCTCCCCGCACAGGCGTACCCACCTCAATCAGATTCCCGTCCAAATCGTAGAAACGGATTACTCTCTGTCCCCTCCCATTCGACATAAGGCGATTGACGTATTGAACAGACGGATAGAGCCGTTCCAGCTTTTCAACAAAGGCGTCTATCTCCCGCTCCTCAAAATACAGCTCGCAGGCATTGCTCCCCGGGATAATCTCTGTTCCCAGACAATTTCTCCAGATTTTCTCATCCTGCAGCACGAGACCTTCTGTCATAATCACATTGCCGTCATTGTCAAGAATTACAGCAAGGCCGAACAGGTCGTGATAGAACTGCTTCGATTTTTCTATATCCTTCACAGCGATCAAAACATTCTTTAATCTCATCGGCAATACCCTCGCTTTCACTCCGGCAAACCGGTCGAGCCCCCGCATGTCTCCCGGAAACCTGTTCCGACATTCTTATCACCTTTCATTTTATGGCAAAATCTTTCAATCGTACAGCAGAACTCTCACAGGCAGTTGGTATTCCTTGTTTCATGGTTTGTTTCCGAATTTGTTTTCGGTTGTTCTCCTCATCATTTCCATTTGACGCCTCCCCCGTTTCCGCGTACAATCTATAAAGTATTGCAGCATCGTATTCATATGTATTATATTTAATTACTAGGAATATAAGGTAAAACACACCGTAGAACTAATACGCACAGATTTTCCCGGCGTGCGCCGATACCATTTCCGACAGTAGCAATCCCTGTTTTCACAGAAAGGCGGATCTCTCATGACAAGAAAACAGCTTTTCTCCCTCGCATTTACCAAATCGCTGCCTATCCTGTGCAGCTATCTCTTTCTCAGCCTCGCCTACGGACTGATGATGCAGAACGCGGGATTTGCATGGTACTATTCGCTGTTTGCCAGCGCTGCCGTCTATACCGGCGCGTTCCAGTTCGTCCTGATCACCTTTCTCTCCAGCGGCGCCTCGCTCGTGACAGTAGCCCTGACCGCACTCCTGATGAACAGCCGACAGGTATTCTACGCGCTGACCTTTCTGCCCGATTTCTCCAAAACCGGAAAGCAGCTGCCGTATATGATCCACTCTCTGACGGACGAGACATTCGCCGTCAACTGCACGCTGACCCTGACAGGCCGGGAGAAACGGGATGCCATGTTCTACCTTGCCATCCTCTCACAGAGCTACTGGGTCATCGGCTCCGTGATCGGCGGCGTACTGGGACAGCTCATCCCCTTTGATTTCGAGGGCATTGATTTCTGCATGACGGCGCTCTTTCTCATCATCTTCGTGGATCAGTGGGAAAAAGCCTCCCGTGCGGCCAAAACGCAAAGTGCAAAACCAACCGCAGCGCAGACTGCATCGTCATCCGCAGAACCGACTGCGACGCAGACCACAGTGTCGAATGCAAAACCGACTGCAGCGCAGACCACAGACGCAGAACCGGCCACCGCGCAGACCGCAGCCAGTGTGGGTGAGGGTAGCAACTTTCTGCTCTCCCATCTCCCCGCCCTGCTCGGTCTGTCCGTCGGACTGCTCTGCCTGCTGGTATTCGGAGAGAGCAGTTTCATGCTCCCGGCGCTGCTCATCACCTCTGCGCTCCTGCTCCTGTGGCAGCATCGCAGCCCTATGCAGCCGCGCAGAGCTGCCTGAATTCACACACCGCACCTTCGCTGCCGGCACAGTATTTCTCCTGCCAACCCAGCTTTCCCTGTAAAAGGAGTACGCTATGACCACACCAACCGCACCGATTCCAGCCTCGCAGATTCTCGCCATTCTTCTGGTCTCCGCCGCTTGCACCTATGCCCTGCGCGCGCTGCCGTTTCTGATCTTTCGCAACGACCGTCCGATGCCCGGCTGGCTCGTCCGTCTCGGAGATCTTCTTCCCTCCGCTATCATGGCCGTTCTGATTATTTACTGCATGAAAGGCGGCGTCTCCGATCCGATCGGTGTCGGCATTCCAAGCCTTGCGGCGGCTGCGGCCGTCATCATCAGCTATAAATGGAAGCACAGCACTCTGCTCTCCATCGCGCTCGGCACTGTTCTGTACATGTTTCTGATCCGCGCGCTATAACTTCTTGCACAGCGCGCCACACCTTATTTTTACCTTATCTTTCTTCCCCTCTTATTGCCCGCTTCCTTTCTCAGCGATACAATATGAACTCCCAGTTTATTTCAGTGCCGCCGCGGATTCATTCACAGTGATGGGGATTCCGGCACGGATCGCCGACGGAAACATCCCCGACTTGCCGGAAAATGTATGCGCGCATGCAAATCAGAAGCCGCTTCTCGGAGTTCTGAGCACAGTGCCGCAAAAAAGCTGCGGTGGGAAGAAAGGAATGCAAATGTCCCACTCTCTGCGCGCCTTTATGCGCATTGCCAGTTTTTGTCTCTTCACACTCTGCCTCGTCTTGCTCCTGTTTTACTGGACGAAAACGTCTATGCTCTCGATCTCCCCTCTGTCGTCTTCCTCAGAACAATCCGTGGACACACCAAACACCGATTTCACGGAAGATACCCCTTTCCGTGCGGCGCTGTGGACTCCCGCCGCCGACATCAATTCAGCAGAGGAGCGCGCCTCTATCACTCTGTACTGGTGGTATCGGGAGGCGGACGACAAATATTATCTCTTCGTCCCCTCCTCCCTCTCCAAAGGAAAACTTCGATGGGCGTACACCGCGGACACCCTTGTCACCCTCGACGGATCCTCTCTTGTCAACGGCTCTCTCTTTCGCGCCGCCCCCGGCTCCCATACACTCGAGGTCACTTTTTCCGACGGCTCTCAGGAAAGCTACGCGCTGGAAATCATAGTTTCCTCCGCCGTCTCCACTGTTTTTATTGAGACGCAGTCCGGTTCCCTCGACGCCCTGCACGCCTCCAAGGAGCACGAAGAAAACGGCACGATCACCGTGCTGGATGCGGGCGGGCACCTGAACTATGCCGGTCTCATCGAGAGTTTTCACTGCCGCGGTAACGCCAGCTTTGACGAAACCGACAAGAAATCCTACCAGATTAAACTAGAGCAGAAAACCTCTCTCCTCGGAATGGAGCAGGAAAAATACTGGCTTCTGCTCGCCAATTCCTTTGACAGCACGCTGCTGCGCAACAAGACCGCTTTTTCCATGGCCGATTCCCTGCACCTTGCCTACACGCCGGACGCCGCCTATGCCGAGGTCTACTGCAACGGTCTCTATATCGGAAACTATCTTCTGACGGAAAAAATCAAAGTGGGCAACTCACGCGTTGCAATCCGCGATCTGGAGGAGGAAACGGAAGCGGTAAATCCCGGAACGGATCTCTCCTCTCTTACGCCTTTTATGACGGAGACAGGACGCCTTTACAGCATCAAGGGCGTGGAAGTCCCGACAGAACCAGAGGACAACACAGGCGGCTATCTGCTGGAACTGGAGATGAGCGACCGCTACGGACTGGAAACCAGCGGTTTTATTACCTCGCGCGGCCAGCCCGTCGTCCTTACCAGTCCCCAATATGCCTCTCCGGGACAAGTTTCCTATATTGCGGAACGCTATCAGGATCTGGAGGACGCTCTGTTTTCCCCCGACGGCTGCAGTCCGTACACTGGCGCGCACTACACGGAGTATCTCGACATGGACTCTTTTGCGCGCAAGTATCTGATCGAAGAGGTCTGCAAGAATCTGGACGCCGCTTTTACCAGCCAGTATTTGTACAAGGCCCCCGACAGCGTGAGCACGCTCTTTTACGCCGGCCCTGTCTGGGACTACGATAAAGCGATCGCCGCCTCCGGCATCACGCAGGAGGGCATTGATCTTCACGATCCCGAGGGACTGTACGCCGCCGTGCAGACCAAGCCCTCCGATCTGTGGTACGCCCTCTGGCAGCATCCGGATTTCCGCGAGGCCGTCGCCGTCATTTATTTTGAACAGATGGAGGAAATCATCCGGCGGGAGACCGAACAGACTATTCCAGCCCAGGCAGAAGCCCTCGCCGATTCCGTCGTGATGAACAGCTGCCGCTGGAATGTTTTTACACAGGAGAGCGAGCGCGACGCGATTCTGAAGGCCTATCAGTCCTCCGTCGACGAAATCATCCTGTTTCTGCAGGAACGCGCCGACTATCTGAGCGATACGTTTGCCGATTCCCTGCCCGCCGAAGAGAGCGGAGTTTCAGACAACACAGCAGCCACACGGAGGAGACCATGAGCGAATACCGACATGAATTCAAATATCTCTGCGAGGAAAAACAGCTCGCTCTTCTCCGGGCCAATCTCTCACCGCTGATGGAAGCGGACCCGCACGCCGGACCGGACGGAATCTACACCGTGCGCAGCCTTTACTTTGATACTCTCGGCGACCGTCTGCTGCGCGAAAATATAGACGGGGTCGAGCCGCGCGAAAAATTTCGCATCCGTCTCTACAACGGCGACGCCTCCCGCCTCCGCCTGGAACTCAAGCGCAAAGAGCACGGCATGACGCAGAAGCTCTCCTGCTCCCTTTCGCGCAAAGCCTGTTCCCGCCTCCTTGCGGGGGAAGCGCCCCCTCCCGCCGCCGTGCCGGGCAGCGTCTATCTGCGCTTTTTCACTCTCTGGCAGAGCGCTCTCCTGCGCCCCCGGATCATCGTGGAGTACGACCGCACTCCGCTTTTGTATCAAAACGGCAACGTCCGCGTGACGCTTGATACCGACATCCGCAGCAGTTACGACCTGGGGGAGTTTCTCTCGCCCCAAAGCGCGGGCCCGCTCGCCTGCAGACCGGTGATGCCACCCGGCATCCATCTGCTCGAAGTCAAGTACGACGCCTTTCTGCCGGATTTTATTTACCGCGCCGTGCAGGCCCTGCGCCCGCACCGCGTCACCTATTCCAAATACGTTTTGTGCCGTCGCTATGCGCCGGCCCTGCGCGCCCCACACTTTTTTGACTGCCTGTGAGAGTGCGCGATACCAACAAGGAGGAAAAGATTGAAAAATAAGCCCGATCGCTTATTTTTCAATCCCGGGATTTGTGCCGGAGCGTCACAAATCTCGATTATGGCAGACGCAAATTGGAGATTTGCGTCGCCCCGTCGCAAAGATCGCTCCGGAATGGAGGTAATCAATGAGCATACGAGACGCGTTCAAACAATCCTTTATCAGTAATTTTGCAGCGGCGGACATCGGCGTGCTGGATATCGCCGTCGTTCTGTTTATCACTCTGCTGCTGTCGCTCTACCTGTTCTTCATCTACCGTTTTCTGACGCGCAAAACCTTTTATAATAAGAACTTCAATATATCTCTCTCCGCAATGGCCCTGATCACCGCCGCCATTATCGTGACGATTCAGTCGAGCATCGTGGTCTCTCTCGGCATGGTCGGCGCTCTCTCAATCGTCCGGTTCCGCACCGCTGTCAAGGATCCTCTGGATCTCGTCTTCCTGTTCTGGGCGATCTCGATCGGCATTATCTGCGGCGCGGGACTCTATCTCGTCGCTGCCGCCCTCTCTGTCACTGTGACGCTTGTTCTCTGGTTCCTGAACGCCCTGCCAGTAGCCAAAGCTCCGCTGCTTCTCCTTGTACAGGCGGACAGTGCCGCCCGCGAGAGCGCTCTGCTGGCCGCGATCACTCCTTATTCCCGTTATTTCCATGTCAAATCCCGCAGTGTGCGCCGCGATGCCCTCGACATCGTGATCGAAGTGCGGGCCCGCCAGGAGGCGGAACTGCTGCAGGCTGTGTGCGCGCTGGATGGCGTCCGCTCCGCCTCTCTTCTGGCACACGACGGCGAGGTGACGTTCTGATCCGCGCGCTGTGACGCTCCCGCACAGCCCGGGCGAATTCAGGACTTGCACCCGTTAGAAACGTGCGCCGCCAGGCGCACCGAGGCAAAAAGCTCCCCGTTTCCGGCACTGACCACCGGGAAACGGGGAGCTTTTTTTACTCGCAATTCCTTATTCTCAATTCACTTTTTATCAGGCAACCTGTTTCCGCCTGTTCTGATCATTCGTCCTTTTATACCTCGAACATCAGATCGCCGTAGGTCGGGAACGGCCACAGCTTCTTGTCAACCAGCATTTCCAGCTGATCGCAGGGAGTGCGCAGATCTTCCATGACCTTCTTGACCGTATCCTTGTAGAAGAACGCCTGCGCCTTGATATCTGTCATGGCGCTCGCCTGCGCCTCGATTTTTTCCAGCTCGAGCAGCGCCTTCTGCGCCTCGTCCACCAGAGCAGCCACGCGCTTTAATCTCTCCAGCTCCGCCTCTGCGGTCACGCCGACCGCCTGCAGGGACGCCACCGTATCCGCCAGCATCTTATCGTACTTCATGCAGGCCGGGATGATCTGCTTGCTCGCCATGTCGATCATCGTCAGCGCTTCAATATTGATCGTCTTGGCATACGTCTCGTAGATAATCTCTTCTCTGGATTCCAGCTCCGCCTTCGTGAAGATCCCGAATTTCTCAAACAGTCTGACCGCCTTGTCGGTCGTCAGCGTCTCAGCCGCCTCCACCATGGACTTGATATTCGGAAGGCCTCTTCTCTGCGCCTCCGCCACCCACTCGTCGGAATATCCGTTTCCGTTGAAAATAATTCTCTGATGTTTGGTCAGATACTCCTTAATCAGATCGTGCACTGCCAGTTCGAAATCATCCGCCTGCTCCAGAACGTCGGCCGCCTCGCAGAACGCCTCCGCGACGATCGCATTGAGCGTGGTGTTCGGGCTCGCGATGGAGTCTGCGGAACCAACCATACGGAACTCAAACTTGTTGCCGGTAAAGGCAAACGGCGAAGTTCTGTTTCTGTCCGTCGCATCCTTCTTCAGGTTCGGCAGAGTGGAAACGCCCGTATCCAGCACGCCGCCTTCGATGTGTCTGTCCGCTGCGCCGGTCTCCACCAGCTGCTTCACAACGTCCTCCAGCTGCTCGCCAAGGAAGACGGAGATGATGGCCGGCGGCGCCTCGTTTGCACCCAGACGGTGATCGTTTCCGACGTCAGACGCACTCTGACGCAGCAGATCTGCATGGGTGTCAACCGCCTTCAAGATGCAGGCGAGCACCAGCAGGAACTGGATGTTCTGCTCCGGAGAATCGCCCGGATCGAGCATGTTCACGCCATTATCGG
Organism: Eubacteriales bacterium; assembly: GCA_030524225.1. Lineage (GTDB taxonomy): Bacteria > Bacillota > Clostridia > Lachnospirales > Lachnospiraceae > CAG-791. The sequence continues at coordinate 36,849 of JAUNGV010000020.1, read as the reverse complement.
TTCCCAGCGACCAGTTGTTGTGCTTACCGGAGCCGTTGACGCCCGCAAACGGCTTCTCGTGCAACAGGCACCGCATCCCGTGGTGAATCGCGACTCTCTTCATCGCCTCCATGACGAGCTGGTTGTGGTCGACCGCGATGTTGGCCGTCTCGTAGATCGGAGCCAGCTCATGCTGCGCCGGAGCCACCTCGTTGTGCTGTGTCTTGGCGGTCACGCCCAGCTTCCACAGCTCTTCGTTCAGATCTTTCATATATGCGCCGATCCGCTCGCGGATGACGCCGAAATAGTGATCCTCCATCTCCTGTCCCTTCGGAGCCGGTGCGCCGAACAGCGTGCGTCCCGAGAAGATCAGGTCGGGTCTCTTCAGATATTTTTCCTTATCCACAAGGAAGTATTCCTGCTCCGGTCCAACAGAAGCGACGACCTTGGTCGCTCCCTGATTGCCGAAGAGCCGGACGATACGGAGCGCCTGTGTGCTGACCGCCTCCATGGAGCGCAGCAGCGGCGTCTTCTTATCCAGTGCCTCTCCCGTGTAGGAGCAGAACGCCGTCGGAATGCAGAGCGTCACGCCCGCACCGGTCTTCTTCAAAAAGGCCGGAGAAGTAATATCCCACGCCGTATAGCCTCTCGCCTCGAAAGTCGCGCGCAGTCCGCCCGACGGGAAGGAGGAAGCGTCCGGCTCGCCCTTGATCAGCTCCTTGCCCGAGAACTCCATGACCATATGGCTGTCCTCATCCGGATGCGTGATAAAGGAATCGTGCTTTTCCGCCGTGATACCGGTCAGCGGCTGGAACCAGTGCGTGTAATGGGTCGCGCCGTTCTCCACCGCCCAGTCCTTCATGGCCTTTGCAACGACGTCCGCATCGCCGAGGGAGAGCTCTCCGCCCTGCTCCATGACCTTTTTCACCCTTTTGTACACATTCTTGGGCAGCCGCTCTCTCATCTTGGCCGGTGTAAAGACGTCCTTGGCAAAAATCTCTTCTACCTTTACTTTCTCTTCGCTCATGCTTTCCTCCCACTGGAGCGCGTTCTGTTATGCCTGCGGGCCGAGGCGATGCTTCGGCGGTGCAACCCGGCAGTTCTGCTGCGCTCTTTCGCAAAACCGCCCATCATCTCCCGCTTTTGTGATCACGGGAGCAATGCTCTGCTGCTTGCTTATTAAAAAATGGCGCTCCAAAATCCCTTTTGGAACACCATTGTTCAACCGTTGTGTAACGCCCTATGCTTTACTTGTGTTTTAAGATACCGCAGGCGCGGCAAAATTGCAAGCTTTATTTTATCTAAAAAAGTTTTGTCATAAGGCAGGCTTATTGTACAAGTTGACCGATCCCAAGAAACGATCTGCCTATGGGCAGATTGTTTCTCTGCGGCCTGTCATCACGCTTTCGGCCGGCGCAGCAGATCACCGGTCTCGGCGGGGACTTCCGTCTCCAGCTCCACGAACAGCGTCTCCTTCGGGTGAGGGGCAGAGGAAACGCTCTCCCCGTCCGCATTCCTGATTCCGCGCACGAGCGCCGGAATATCCCTCCCGTCCGGCTTCATGATCTCGATCCGCTCTCCCACGCTGAACTTATTGCGCTGCCCGATCTTCACAGTGCCCTGCGCATCCGTCGCTGCGGCAATTCCCAGATAGACCGCCTCGCTCTCATACGTGTTATTGTCGTAGACCATGGAATCCTCGTCCGGTCTGCCGAAGTAGAAGCCTGTCGTGAATTTCCGGTAGGTGCACTTTCTGATCTCTTCCAGATACCAGGGCATATTCGCCCGGTACGTCTCCTCCGATTCCATATAATCATCGATCGCCCGCCGGTAGGTCCTCGCCACCGTCGCCACATACAGCGCCGTCTTCATCCGTCCCTCGATCTTGAAACTGTCGATTCCGGCCTCTATAAGCTCCGGAATATGGTCGATCATGCACAGATCCCGCGAGTTGAAAATAAAGGTTCCCCTCTCATTCTCCTCCACCGGCAGATACTCTCCGGGACGGGTTTCCTCCATCACCGCATATTTCCAGCGGCAGGGATGGGTGCAGGCCCCGTGATTGGCGTCCCGCCCGGTAAAATAGCTGGAAAGCAGACAGCGTCCGGAATAGGAAATGCACATCGCGCCGTGAATAAACGCCTCGATCTCCAGATCCGTGGAGACCCTGGAACGGATCTCCCGGATCTCCGCCAGACTCAGCTCCCGCGCGCAGACGACGCGCCTCGCCCCCTGTGCCTCCCAGAAGCGGAAGGTCCCGTAATTCGTGTTATTGGCCTGCGTCGAGACGTGCAACTCGATCTCCGGACAGATCTCCCGCGCCAGCATGAACATCCCCGGATCCGCGACGATCAGCGCGTCCGGACGCATCTCACGCAGCTGCGTGAAATACGCCGCCGCCCCGTCCATATCCGCATTGTGGGCGAGGATATTCGCCGTCACATGTACCTTGACGCCCCTCTCATGCGCATAGCGGATTCCCTCCGCCATCTCCTCCTGTGAGAAGTTCTTGGCCTTTGCGCGCAGCCCGTACGCCTCCCCGCCGATATAGACGGCGTCCGCGCCGAAATGCACCGCTGTTTTCAGAACCTCCAGACTGCTCGCCGGAATCAGCAGCTCCGGTTTCTTTCTTCCATACTCTCTCTCCATCGTCTCCTCCCTGCTGACGCCATACGCACGGTACCTCAGACCACGGTTCCGAACCGCTGCTCCGCGCCTCTCATGCCACACAGCGCTACGTTCCGCTTTCCCTGCGCACGCTCAGTGCCGCGCCGTCGCCGGTGGAGAGCACAATCGTCTGCCACGCCTCGTCATGCGTCAGGGCAAAGAGATACTCCCGCATTCGCTTGTGAATCGTGCGGTTACGCCGCGTCACCGCAAATTTGGAGGAGAGAATCTCCCCCTCCTGCAGAATATTATCCGAGAGCAGAACGCCGCCCGGCTCCAGCAGTCTTTGCACCTCCGGCAGAAAACGGATGTACTGCCCCTTGGCCGCATCCATGAAAATCAGATCGAAGGGCCCCTCCAGCGCCGGGAGAACCTGCGCCGCATCGCCGGGAATCAGCCGGATCCGGCTGCCATCCGCAAACGCATAGGAGAACGCCTCCGGCTCCTCCGGAGCGCGCCGGTTCTCCGCAGCGGCCGCCTCCCGCTCAGTGCGCCGGTTCTCCGCAGCGTCCGCTTCCTCCCGTTCCTCTGCCAGAGCCCGCTGTTCAAAATTCCGCCTTGCCTGCCGGACGCGCTCCTCCTCTTTCTCGATGGTCGTGATCTGTATCCCCGCACCGGCATATTCCCGCATCAGAAGCGCAGAAAAGCCGACCGCCGTTCCCACCTCGAGAATGCGCGTCGGTTTTTTCAATTCCAACAGGAAATGCAGAAGACTCTGCGTCTGCGGCCGTATAATCGGCACCCCCGCCGCCAGAGCCTCCTGTTCCAGCGCCTGCAGATACGGCGGGTTCGTCACCGTCAGGGATTCTATGAAGGTTGTCAGTCTCTCCTCATCCATCGCCGCCTCACTCTTACCATGATACGCCATTCCACAGCCTGTCCGCGGCCCTGCGGGCAGAATCCGCGCAGACGGCTTCTGCAGCCTGCCTACTCTTCTCCGGAGGACGCTTCGCCGCTCTCCTCCGCCGGGGTATCCTCTGAAGAAGTCTCCGACGCCGCGCTCTCCGATTCTGCCGACTCTCCGGTCTCCGACGATCCTCCGGCATCGGTCTCCTCCGAGTAATTCTCCGCCATCACTTCAATCATCTCATCCGGCGTCATTTCCGTAGAGAGCGTGTAGGTTCCCGGCGTCAGCTCCCCGTGATACGAGGAAAATCGCTCCTGCACGACAAAAATCATGCTGTTTTCGATCAGTCCTTCCCTCTCCAGCAACTCGCCGATCTGCCGGACGGACATATCCGCCGTAATCTCCACTGTGACGGTATGCCCCTGCCCGGCCTCGTCGACCGCACTCTGTGCAAACACGCTGTATCCCGTATCATACGCCGTGCGCGACAGACTGATGAAGAAAAGAATCAGCACGGCGATCACCACATATTTGGCAATCGTCCCTATCATGTCCAAAACAGACTGTTTGTTGTTCATAGCTTCCTCCGTGCCGACGCACCTTCGCCGCTCTCCCGATATCCGGACGTCCTGCGCATTGTTGCGTTACCCGCCGGCTGCGGTCCGGCAAAACGATTCCTCCGCCGGATAGCAGCGCGGTTCTCACAGGATTCTTACGTCTCCAGAATCATGGGAAGCACCATCGGACGGCGCTTCGTCTTTTTCCAGAAGTAATCGCCCAGTTCATCCCGCACCGCGTTCTTGATCTTGTTCCAGTCGGAAATGTTGTGATCCAGACACTCGTCGATCGCGTGGAACGCCACCTTTCTCGCGTTGTGCATCAGTTCCTCCGCCTCTTTGATATAGACGAAGCCCCTCGAGGTAATCTCCGGCCCCGCCACGAGCTGATTCGTATAGCTGTCCAGCGCGATGCTGACAATAACGATGCCGTCCTCCGCCAGATGCTGTCTGTCTCGCAGTACCACATTGCCGACGTCTCCGACGCCGAGTCCGTCCACCAGAATATCGCCCACCGGCACATGACCGTTTACTTTGGCTCTCTGCTCATTTAACTCCAGCACATCGCCGGAGCGCAGGATAAAGATCCTGTCCTTGGAATAACCCAGATCCGCCGCGATCCGAGACTGCGCTTTCAGGTGCTTGTACTCGCCGTGCACCGGAATCGCATACTTGGGCTGCACCAGCGTATAGATCAGCTTGATCTCTTCCTGACACGGGTGCCCCGACACGTGCACATCCTGGAAAATCACGTCCGCGCCCTTCATCAGCAATTCGTTGATCACATTCGTGACCGCCTTCTCGTTGCCCGGAATCGGATTTGAGGAAAAAATAACCGTATCGCCCGGGGTAATCGAAATCTTGCGGTGCGTGCTGTCCGCCATCCGGCTCAGGGCCGCCATACTCTCTCCCTGGCTTCCCGTTGTGATAATGACGGTTTTCTCCGGCGGATAATTTTTCAGCTGGTCAATCTCGATCAGTGTGTTGTCGGGAATATTCAGGCAGCCCAGCTTGGAGGCCGTGTCGATGATGTTGACCATGCTGCGGCCCTCGACCACGACTTTTCTGCCGTATTTATACGCGGAATTGATGATCTGCTGCACCCGGTCCACATTCGAGGCAAAGGTCGCGATCAGAATTCTCGTGTTCTTATGCTCCTGAAACAGGATATCAATGGTCTTGCCCACCGTTCTCTCCGACGCGGTGTAGCCGGGGCGCTCCGCGTTCGTCGAATCGCACATCAACGCCAGCACGCCCTTTCTGCCCAGCTCCGCAAAACGCTGCAGATCAATAGCGTCTCCGAACACCGGCGTGTAGTCGACCTTGAAATCACCCGTGTGCACCACAATGCCAGCCGGCGAGTGGATAGCCAGCGCCGCCGCGTCCACAATACTGTGATTCGTCTTGATAAACTCCACGCGGAACTTTCCGAGGGTGATCGACTGACCGAACTTCACCACCTTGCGGCGCGTCGTGGAGAGCAGGCTGTGCTCCCGCAGCTTGTTCTCGATAATTCCCATCGTCAGTCTCGTCCCGTAAACCGGCACGTTGACCTTGCGCAGGACGTACGGCAGCGCGCCGATATGATCCTCGTGTCCGTGGGTGATGACGAAGCCCTTGACCTTGTCCAGATTATTCTGCAGATAGGTGGTGTCCGGAATCACCATATCGATCCCGAACATATCGTCTTCGGGAAACGCCAGACCACAGTCCACCACGATGATGCTGTCCTCGTACTCAAACGCGGTGATGTTCATGCCGATTTGCTCTAATCCGCCAAGCGGAATGATTTTCAGCTTGGATTCCGGATTTACTTCTTTCTTTTTCAAAATATACTCTCCTTCATTCTCTCCTGCCGCATTGTCACAGCTGCAAAATATCCGTGCGGCCCGGATCTGCCGCCGCCACAACGAGACGCAGCACACGCTGCGCCCGCTGTCGCGTCAGTTTTGCCCGCATAAAAAAACAACCGTTCGGCCTGCCGCCGAACCGTATTGCCGTCACTCAGTCTGTCTCATCGTTTCCGGATACCCGAAAAACTGCGCTTCGCCTCTCTACTCCTCAATAGCGATGCCCAGTTCTTCCAGCGTATCCCGAAATAAGCTCAAAACCGCCGAGAGTTCCTCATCGTCTTCCACGATCTCGTAGACGCTCTCGCTTTCCTCTGGAGCCGCCATATCCCGCAGCACCAGTGCTTCCCCGTCTCCGTCCTCACTGTCTGCCACCAGCAGATATCCGACGCCGCGCAGCGTCGCCTGATCCAGCACATAGAACGAAACCGGCTCTTCTCCCTCTCCGGGGAGCAGTGTGATCTTTTCCATTTTCCCTCAACCTACCTGACGCAGTTCGATCCGCGATGCCGGAAACCCGCCGGCGAATCCTGCCTGGTCCGGCGCAGACCGCATGAATGCCCAAGCGTCCGTACCCGGCGTCTGCGGATACAGCCACCGTACCGCCGTACCCGGAACAAGCCGGTCAGACGCATTGACCGCGCACGGAATCAGCCGCGCAGCCTCTCCAGCTCTTCCCTGTGATTCTCCATATATTCCTGTAAAATCACACTCGCCGCAATCTGATCCACATACGTCTTTCTGTCACGGCCGCGAATTCCCATGCGATCCATAATTTCATCTGCCTCTACCGTCGAGAGCCGCTCGTCCGAGAGCACCACCGGAACGCCGGTGCGCCTCTCAATCCTCTCTCCGAACTCCGCAGAAAGAGCGGCGCGCTCCCCTGCGCTGTCGTCCATATTCAGCGGCAGCCCCAGCACAATCAGGCGCACATCATTCTCCTCAATCAGGGTCTCAATGCGCGTCAGCGTCTGCCGGATCTTGCTCTCTCTGTCCCGCCGGATGATCTCATACGGCTGCGCGGTCAGAAGCAGTTCGTCCGAGAGCGCCACTCCGACCGTTCTCGAACCGTAATCCAATCCCATGATTCTCAAAATACTGCCCTACTCTTTTTTTGCCCAGTGATTGTTGCGGATATACTCCCGCAGAATCTCCTCCACCAACTCGTCGCGCTCCACCTTCATAATCAGGCTGCGCGCCCCCATGTAGTTCGTGATATATGTCGGATCGCCGGACATGATATACCCGACAATCTGATTGACCGGATCATATCCCTTCGTCGAAAGCGCCTCGTATACGACCGAAAGCACCTTCTTGACGCCGGATTCCTGCTCGGTCTCCACTTTGAAAAATTGTGTGCTGTCCAGATCTCTGTGATTTTCCATTTCCGTTCCTCTGCTCTTGTCCGCTGCCGACGATTCCTTCCGATTCCTGCCCCTGCGCGGTCACGGCCTCTTCAGTCCGCCGCGGCTCTGCGCGTATCCGCCGGTTTCCCGCAGGGCAATATATATTGTAGTGTACTTCATTTGTCCGGCTGATTCAAGGTTAATTTATCAGCATTTCATAAGTAACCCCATACTTGACGGCGATATCGTGGGCAAAAGACATGCCCTGCGGCGGCGCCAGTTCCACCTTGAAGGAACGGCGTCCTTCCTCGGTTTTCACAGTCAGAGAGGCCGCTCTGCCGTTCTCCGCGTCCCGGTTCATCTCCTCCAGATCCAGCGCCAGCTTGTGCATATGCGTGTTGTAGATCGTTCGGACTCCCTTTTTCAGGATGGCCCTGACCGAGTCCCTGGCGATATAATACCCCTCCTCAAAGGAGGTGGTGGAAAATGTCTCGTTCAGCAGCAGGAGACTGCGGCCCGTACAGCTCTGGTACAGCTCCCGGAACCGGCTGCACTCCTCCCCGAGCCGTCCCAGATCCATCGTCTTGTCCTCATCCGCCGGAAAATGCGTGTAGATCCCGTCCACCGGATGGAAAGAGAAGGCCTGCGCCGGGACGAAGATTCCGCCCTGCGCCAGGACGAACAGCAGACCGACCGCCTGCGTGATCGTGGTCTTCCCGCCCCGGTTGGCTCCGGTCAGAAGATAGACTCTGTGCTCCTCGTCAAAGAACAGATCATTCGGCACGATCTGTCCGCCGTTCTCCAGCGCCGAGGCCAGCTTCAGGTTATAGAGCCCCTGCGCCCGCATGATTCTCTCCTCTTCCGCCTCCGGCGCAATGGACGCCTGACAGAACACGAATCCCCGCGCCCGCAGTCCCTCGATATATTCCGCCCAGCGGATATAATAAATAAATTCTGGAATCAGATCCGTGATGTCCGTAATCGTGACGGAGACGTATCGGTTCAGCACCTCTTTCAGCCGCCTGACCACAATCGCCAGCATGTGATTGGTGACGCGGTCCATATAGGACGTCATATCCTCCGCGGCGTCGCCCTTCGGCACACCGGCGATGCCCAGCGCGAGCGGGTTTCCCATCAGCGCCACTTTCTGCAGCGTCGCCCCGGCCCGTTCTGGTGCAGCCCCGAAGGGATGAAACTTATAATTTTCTTTCCACTCGTTCCCGTCCTGCACCGCGTCTCTGGCGGCGATCCTTTCACAGAAATTGCTGATCACACCAGACTTGGTAAACGGCCGGTTATTCACGGAGATCAGGCCGATTCCGCAGGCTTCAAAGCGCTCGTTCAGGTTGATGCCAACCGTGACGCTCTTTAAATTGGAGGTATCCGCCCGCAGCGCCAGGATATCCTCCCGCAGCTGCGCAAACCCGTTGTCGCTGTAAATTCCGTCCACGTATCCGAGCAGATCCCGCAGCCCCTGGGAGCGGAGCTCCTCTCTGGAGAGGCACTTCTGAATCGCTTCCACGCAGCGGATGTAGTCCATCATATCGTCCAGACGGTGCAGCAGATCCCAGATGCTGGCCGTCTCCTCATACTCCCGCTTGAACGTTCCGTAATCCCGCAGGAAGTTGATCTTATCCAGAATCCCCAGCAGCTCATTCCGCATCGCGGTGTGTGCGTAAATATCCGCAAAGACGTCCCCGCGGTACTTCGCGACGCGCGGATCGTCCGTCAGTTCCGACATCACACGCAGGATCATGTTCTGCTCCGCCTCCTTGGGCGTCAGCTTCCGGCAGATACTCTCAAGCCCCAGATCATGCGCCGTCACCTCGGACATCCGGCGGTACGCAGGCACACCGCCCTCTGCCTCCGGCGACTCTGCTTGTGGATACAACAGACTGATTTTGCTCATGCGGCCTCACTTCCACTATGAATGAACCCAATTATTTAGTCATCTTTTTCTATTATAATCGCGAAAATAAAATATTTATAGCTTTTCTTTCCTCCCATAAGTAAAAGCTGCCCGGCAATTCGCCAAACGCAGCTTTTACGAAAACAATATTACAGCACTCTTACATTACTTTTTGCATCTATTTTGATTTACAATCTTTTTCATCCCACCGTTACTGTTTACTTCATAATTTCGGCATATCTATTATAAGCCTCCTGCTCTATCTCCAAAAGCGAGGATAAGCCCATTTGCTCTAATGTCGTCACATACGCATCCCAATCTGCTTCCACATCCTTTTCGCCTGTGATAAACTGCGCTTTTGCCTGCATGAGATAGGTATTAATATCTGTGTATAAAGTTCCTCTCTGATCTGATTCCTCTGAAGTATATGCTACAACCGGATATACGCTGACTCCGGTTACGCCATCCTGTCTGTAGGCATCCGCTACAAGTGCCGCCCACCCGTACTTTTCTACCACCTCTTTACTTTCCAACACATCCAAATCAATTTCAAACAGCGCTTCTCTATCCGCATTGCTCTCCAGAACATTCAGACCTTCATTGATCACAGCTCCTTTAAATCGATACTCTTCTCCAGACGCGTATCCTTCCGGAGCTCGCATTTCAGCGACATCTATCTCTATGAGTTCGTCTGTCACATAATCAAAGGTCACTCCCTCATATCCCTTCATCGCAGACAGCATTCCTTCTTCTGTGTAAAAGTAATCCAAAAAACGCGCCATCGCTTCCGGATATTCAGTATCCGCCCCTACCGCTGTCAGGATCAGGCTGGAAACCGGACTTGCAATGCCTGCATATCTGTCCTGATTGACTGAAGAAGAAAGCCCGCTAAGTGCCATCCAGTTAGCGTCATAGCTGATATCCTGATTGGCCAGTACAAACGGAGCCGATCCGGTGCCAAACACCCCATACACATCGCCCTGCTCTTTCTGCATAATCTCGTTATCCGTGAGTGTAAAAGCCTCTTGTTCCATCAGCCCCTCTTCATATAACTTGGCCAAAAATGCAAGATATTCCTGATAGCTTTCCCCAGTGTTGGCCAAATAAACCGTTCCGCTCTCATCCGCCTGCAAAATATAGTTGATATCTGAGGTATAAATTCCGAAAGCATCCAGTAAAGTACGTTCTATCGCACTATATCCTGCATTTGTGGATCCTGTGAAAAGAAGCGGGATTTCATCCGTAGGGTCTCCGTTTCCATTGGCATCCTGCTCTTTAAAAACAACCAATGTCTCATAGAGTTCCTCAATAGAAGTTGGCGCCTCTAACCCCAGATTATCCAGCCACACCCTGTTCACAAAAGTACGCGTCAATCGATCTGTCATATCCGTTTTTAATTTAGGCAGACCGTAAATATGACCGTCCGACGTGGTGCAATACGCTTCCAACTCCGGATACTTTTCAAAATACGCTTTTAGATTCGGCATCACGTCAAGATATTGGCTTAAATCCAGAAAATATCCTTCCTCCCCCCAAGTGTTTAAATCACTGATGTTCATTTCCCCATTGGCGATCAGATCCGGAACTTCATCGCCCGCCACCATCAATGTTAGCTGCGTGTTCCAGTCTGTTGCATAAAAATTGCAGTTTAACCGTATGCCCAAACGCTCGGCATATTCGTCAATGACCGCCAAATTTGTCCAGTCTTCCAGTCCTGACGGCATTTTTCCACTCACCTCGATCGTGATTTCTTCATTGGTAATTGGATATCCCGTTTCATTCACAGTAACTGCAAAACTTCCTTCCGCCTCTGTCTGGCTCTCCTGTGTCGTCCCGCCGGACTCTTGTGCGCTGCCACAGCCAGCTGCCCCCAATCCCATGACTGCTGCAAGCACCATTGCCATCCCCCTGTTACCCCATTTGTTCATTGTTCTCCTCCTCTGTTGTGTTTTGAATGTATGATCAAAGCCTCTTTTCTAACACAGGCTATGATACCTCTATCCTTTTACCGATCCGATCATGACTCCTTTTTCAAAATATTTCTGTAAAAACGGATAAATCACCAGCATTGGCAATGTGGAAATGACAATCACACAGTACTTCAACATATTTGCAGTATCCGCCTGTTTAATCAGCGCCATCATTTGCTCTGCGGAATAACTGGCTCCATCCGACATCGCCGTCTGTGCAAAGGAGCTTTTTGTCAGAATTTCTCTCAAGAAAAGCTGCAGAGGAAATTTTGATCTGTCTTTTAAATAAATCATCTCGATGAAATAAGAGTTCCATCGGCCAATTCCATAGTACAGAGCCATCACCACCGTTATGGCTTTAGAGAGCGGAAACACGATGCGCGCAAAAATTTGAAAATCATTACATCCATCGATAATGGCCGCTTCCTGAATTTCTTTCGGTATCGACGTTACAAAATAGGTTCGCGCAACAATCATATTAAACGTAGACACCAGACCATTGATCAAGACAATCGCCCTTGTATCCAGAAGCCCCAAACTTTTGACGTTCAAATATCCCGGAATCATCCCTCCGCTGAAATACATTGTGATCATAAAAAATATCATTAATCCTTTTTGTCCCCGCAAATCCTGTCTGGACATCGCATAAGCACAAGGCAAGGTTGCCGCCAAATTGAAAAGCGTTCCTATCACTGTATAAAAAATTGTATTTCCGTATCCTGTCCATATTTCTGTATACTGCAGCAAATACTGATATCCCTCCATGGACGGATCTATGGGAAGCAGCAGCATTTCTCCACCTGCAACCGCTTTAGGATCACTGAAAGATGCGCTCAGCACAAAGAGCAGCGGATACAAAACCACTATCATCAACGTAAATAAAATAAGATACATCACAACATAAAAAATTTTGTCTCCTATCCCGGTATTCACTTTCTCATGCTTCCGGTGTTCTATTGTTCTCATAAATATCATCTCCTATTTCCCACCGCTTCTGTAATTCTCTCTGCTATTTGGGACAATTTACTCCATAAAGATTTCCTGCCGCTCTTCTTTTCAGCGCATAATTTACCACTCCTGCGATGCCAGATCGCAGAATCCTTCCGCGCTCTCTTTTCATACTGTTTAAAAGAGACTTGTTTGAGTCGCCCGTTTAGAAATGGTATTCGCACCGAGCAGAATAATCGTATTAATGACGGAATTGAACAGATCTGCCGCAGCGCCAAAAGAGAAGTCTGCTTTTTCCAACCCTGTCTTATAAACATAGGTGGAAATCACCTCCGAAGCGCTTAGATTTGTCGCGTTTTGAAGCAAATACACTTTCTCGTACCCGACGCTCAGCAGTGAGCCGCAATTTAAAATAAGAAGTACCAATATGGTAGGAATTAAAACCGGAAAATGGATATAACGAATTTTTTGCAGCCTGCTGGCTCCATCTATATCCGCCGCTTCAATTAACGCCTTATCTACCCCTGAAAGCGTCGCAAAGTAAATAATGCTCCCCCATCCCATCTCCTGCCATACACCGCTGAGCACATAGACCCACTTAAACAACTGTGCTTCCTGAAGAAAGTTAATGGATTCTCCTCCCAGCAAAGTAATCATTTTATTGATCACCCCTGTTGACGGATTCAAAAACAGCGTCACCATTCCACATAACACCACAACAGAAATAAAATGAGGCGCATAAGAAATTGTCTGGAACGTTTTTCTCATTTTTCCATTGGATATTTCATTGAACAGCAAGGCAAGAATAATTGGAATTGGGAATCCCAAAATTAATGTCAGTACGCTCAATGTCAACGTATTTTTTAAAATAATAGGAAACCAGTAAGAATTGAATAATCTCTGAAAATTATCCAGACCAGCCCATTCACTTCCCCAAATCCCCTGACGCATACTGTAATCCTTGAATGCAATCATGATTCCATACATAGGCTTATAAGCGAATAGTAAAAAATATAGAATCGCTGGCAGACACATCATATAAAGCTGCCAGCCTTTTATAATTCCTTTTTTAGTCACCCCTGATTTTTGTCTCATTTCTGCCTTTTGCCCCTTCCCCTTTTTATCCGGCCTGTCTCTCTTCCCCAAAAGAGCGTCCAACAAACCGATTTTTCATGCCGTCAACTATTCTTCCTCGAAACATCCTCCTTTTCTTTTCAAATCCCTTTTTGCTGATCTTTAACACAATTTTATAGGTTTTTTATGCTAATGTCAAGAATATTTCTGAATATTCATTCAAAAAAGGAGTCTCTTATTCATGAAAATCTATTCTTACAAGGGAAAAAAGAATCTCTGCGGCGACAGGATTCGACAAGCACGCGTCAAAAGCAGACTCTCTCAATCCGATTTAGCAGCCAAAACCCAAATTGAGGGAGTAACCTTAGAAAGAGACAGTATCAGCCGTATCGAAATCGGCACTCGTTTTGTGACAGATTATGAACTCAAAGTCTTTGCTAAAATTTTACATGTAAGCGTTGATTGGCTCCTCACCGAAAATGAAGAATAACACAATCTCTCCATAATTTTGTTAATTTCCATTCATATTAAAAAGCAGAAACAGCTTTCCTTCTGCCGTTTCTGCCTCTTTCTGTGCCAATTACTTTTAAGATATATCCTTTCCGCTCTGTGGGGTAAACTCACCACAATCTTTTTCTCACCCTCTTTTTCATTTTTATACCGACATATTGCAATCTCCCGCTTCCTCCTCAAACCGCAAATACTCCGTCCCTTCGACCGGCGCGCCGAACACACCCTGCACAAGCTGTCCGGGGCAGGATGGCTCTGCGGCTGCCGTTCCGGCCACCTGCGCCGCATCCGCCTGATTCTGCGCTGCATCTGCCGCTCCGGCAGCCCCATGCCGGTCAGCCTGCGCCGCCGGTTGTCCGTCCGGACCGCTCCCCAGTCCGATCACTCCCTGTACATAGCGGGTCGTGTGACCGGTCAGATAACGCGTCCCGTTAATCTCAATCTCTTCCTCTAAAAGCAGCTCCTCCCGCTTCCCGACGAACTGCGCGCGGTACTCCGCCGCCTGCCGCGCCGTAACCGCCAGAAGCCTGTCGCTGCGCTGCGCCTTCACCGCTTCCGGAATCTGCCCCGCCATCCGTGCCGCCGCCGTTCCGCGCCGCACGGAATATTTAAACACATGGATCTCATAGAACCGGATCTCTTCCACAAACGCCATCGTCTCAGCGAACTCTTCCTCCGTCTCCTGCGGGAAGCCGACAATAATATCGGTACAGATCGCAGGATTTCGGAAATACCTGCGCAGCCTCTCCACGCTCTGCGCATACTCCCGCGTTGTATACCGCCGGTTCATTCTGCACAGCGTCTCATCGCATCCGCTCTGCAGTGAGAGATGGAAATGAGGACACACTTTGGAGAGCGCCGCAATGCGGGCGGCGAATTCCTCCGTCACGATGCGCGGCTCCAGGGAACCCAGCCGGATTCTCCCGATTCCCCGGATTTCCTGCAGTTCCTCTAGCAGCTGTGCCAGCTCCGGGCCTCCCCGCTCGAGCCCGAAGGAACTGATATGGATGCCGGTCAGAACGATCTCACGGACGCCGACCTCCGCCAGCCGTCTCACCTCCTCCAGAATATCCTCCCGCTTCCGGCTGCGGATCCTCCCCCGCGCGTAGGGAATGATACAGTAAGAACAGAACTGATTGCAGCCGTCCTGTATCTTGATATAGGCGCGGGTGTGACCGGGGGAGGTCAGACGCATTTCCTCATAGGCGGGCGCATGGGTCAGATCCTCCATCGTCGCCCCGCACATCGTCTTGTCCATGGCAGCCGAAGCGTCCGCCTTCCCATCTCCGGCCTGCGAATCCCCCGTTCTGTGTGCCTGCTCTCCTGCCTCTTTCCCCGCTCTTTCCTCCCGCTGCTCCATCCATGTCAGAATCAGCTCCGCGATCTCCCCCTTTTTGTTATTGCCGATCGCCAGATCAATTGCCGGATCAAGGGCGACCTTCTCCGGATCCGTCTCCACATAGCAGCCGACCGCCACAACGAGGGCCTCCGGATTCAGCTTCTTCGCCCGGTGCAGCATCTGGCGGCTCTTGCGGTCCGCAATATTCGTGACGGTGCAGGTGTTGATCACATAAACGTCCGCCTTTTTATCAAATGGCACAACGCAAAAGCCGCTTTCTAGTAACTTTTGCTGCATTACATCCGTTTCATAGCTGTTTACTTTGCATCCGAGGTTATGAAATGCGACACTTTTCATACTTATCTCCGCTTTTTTTGTGGTGTTTGGGCATTGACTTTTATTTGCGATCAACTTACTATTATAGCCAGAAGGTATGCAAACGACTAAGGAGGGATATTCCAATGAAAACCGTTAAAATCTCATTAAATTCCATCGATAAGGTAAAATCTTTTGTCAACGATATCACGAAGTTCGATTATGATTTCGATTTAGTATCCGGCAGATATGTCATCGACGCTAAATCGATCATGGGCATCTTCTCTCTGGATCTGTCCAAGCCGATCGACTTAAATATCCATGCAGAGGATAACCTTGACGAGGTTCTGTCTGTCTTAAAGCCGTACATCGTCTAAGTCAGACCTCTCTGATTCCGCATCCCCCTCTCTCCGGGAAGAATTTTCTCACCGGCAGAAAGGGCGGATCGTCAATCAAACAAACATCGTGGAGCGCGTCCCTCCCGGCATTGCCGGAGGGACGTTTTTTTGTGCGCCGTCTACATTCCCTCCTGCAGAGGCTCCTCCGCTTTCTTCAGGACGCGGACATGGTCGCGGTCAACGATCAGGATCTCATCCGTCGCCAGCGCCCGCTCCACCATCTCGTCAATCTTTTCATCCAGATTGTGCTCATGGCGCGCGATCACATCGAGAATCGGCTTCGTCACGGGATGTTTTGCGACAAAAATCGTACAGCAGTCTTCGTACGGCTGAATCGACGTCTCGAAGGTGCCGATCTTCTTGGAGACTGTGATGATCTCTTCCTTATCAAAACCGATCAGGGGCCGGAACACCGGCAGCGTGCAGACCGCGTTCGTCACCGCGAGGGAACGCATCGTCTGGGAAGCCACCTGTCCGATGCTCTCGCCCGTGATCAGTCCCTGGCACTCCGTTCTCTTCGCAATCGCCTCCGCGATCCGCATCATGTAGCGGCGCATGATGATGGTCAGCTCATCGTGCGGGCATTTCTCATAAATATAGAGCTGGATCTCCGTGAAATTGATATTGTGGAGATAGATCGGACCGGTGAAGCGGGCGACCTCCTTCGCCAGATCCACCACCTTCTGGAACGCACGTTCACTCGTATAGGGCGGCGCGTTGAAATATGTCGCATCGAGCTTCACGCCCCGCTTCGCGATCATATAGCCCGCCACCGGGGAATCGATACCGCCGGAGAGCAGGAGCATCGCCTTACCGCCGCTGCCGACCGGCATTCCGCCCAGTCCCGGAAGGACATGAGAGTAAAGATAGACTCTCTCCCGCAGTTCCATATGCATCACGATCTGCGGTTCATGAACGTCCACCTGCAGCTCGGGATACGCCTCCAGCAGTGCCTCTCCCAGCTCGGCGTTGAGTTCCTGGGAGTCGAGCGGATAATTCTTGGCAAGCCGCCTCGTGCGCACCTTAAACGTCCGTCCCGCGCGCTCGGGATATTCCTCCCCGAAAAACGCCACGACGGCCTTCTTCAGCTCCTCCGGCTCCATCACCTCGAGGATTCTGACCGGACAGATTCCGACGATGCCGAACACCGTCCCCAGTTCCCCGGTCACCTCGTCAAAATCGTACTCCTCCAGCGCATCCACAAAAATGCGCCCCGAGGTGCGCGATACCCTGAACTTGCCCTCGCACCGTTTGAGCGCAAGGCGGATCTGACGCACAAGCGCCTCCTCAAAAAGACCTCTGTTCTTTCCCTTGACTCCGATCTCCGCATACTTAATCAGAAACGACTGATATTTCATATGATCTCCTGATCTCCATTCTTGTTTTCATTCTTGCCCTCTGACGGGCCGTCCGTTATGCCGGCTGCGCTGCACGGCTCCCTGCCCGGGCCCGCGGCATGGGATGCGGCATTCGCGCTCCTGACGGCGGGCTCCTGCGCATCGCGCCAGTTCTCTCCGTGTCTCGTATCCCTGCGCAGCGTGCCGATCAGTCAGCGCCTCCTGTCTCTTCACAGTGCGACAATTCTCCTCAGTGTCTCGTATATCTGCGCAGCATCGGCAGAAGCTCCTCCAGCGCCGCTGCTGCACTCTCCAGATCTTCCGGCGTGTTCATCACCGAAGTACTGATCCGGATCGTGCTCTCCAGATACTCCTTCGGTGTGCCGATCGCCAGCAGCGTCTCCGAAATATGGGGGCGGTTGGAAGCGCAGGCGCTGCCGGAGGAGACGTAAATTCCCCGATCCTCCAGCGCGTGGAGCAGGACCTCGGCCCGCACCCCCTCGGCCGACAGGCTGATGATATGCGCCGCGCTCTTCTCATCCGTTCTGCCGTTGAATCGAATCCCGTCAATCCGGCTCACCCGCTCCACAAAAGCCGTTTTCATCGCCCGCAGCCTGCGCTGGTCCTCTTCCAGAGTCTGATAGGACAGCTGCGCCGCCAGCGCCATTCCGGCAATTCCCGGCACATTCTCCGTCCCCGACCGCATTCCGCCCTGCTGTCCGCCTCCGTACAGAATCGTGCGGAGTCTGACCTGATCCGCCACATAGAGAACCCCTACGCCTTTGGGACCATGAATCTTATGCCCACTCGCCGTGAGCAGATCAATGTGCATCCGCTTCGGATAAATCGCCGCCTTGCCAAATCCCTGCACCGCGTCCACATGGAACAGGGTGCGCGGATTCCTGGCTTTGATCGCCGCCCCGATCTCCGCCACCGGTTCCACCGTACCGATCTCGTTGTTCGTGTGCATCACGGAGACGAGAATCGTGTCCTCCCTGACAGCATCTGCAACGTCATCCGGAGAGACGACCCCTTCGGCGTCCACCGGCAGATACGTCACCTCAAAGCCTTCTGATTCCAGATATTTCATAGTCTCAAGCACCGCAGGGTGCTCAATCCTCGTCGTGATCAGATGTTTTCCGCTGCGCGCATTCGCCCGCGCCGCGCCGATCAGCGCCAGATTGTCCGCCTCCGTTCCGCAGGAGGTAAAAATCAGGTTCTTTTCTTTCCCCTTCAGAATTCCGGCCAGTATCTGCCGCGCCTGCCGCAGCTGCCGCTCCGCCTCCACACCCTTATGGTGCATACTCGAAGGATTTCCGTACTCCTCCAGAAAAATGCGGTTCATCAGCGCCGCAACCTCCGGATAGACACGGGTCGTCGCCGAGTTGTCCAGATAAATTTCCCTGCTCTTTGTCTCCATGATACTGCACTCTCTCGTTTTTAATCTGCCGCCTGTCTGCCGCAACCGCTCTGCGGCACACCGCCCGTCTGACCGGATGTAATTCCTGATACGCCGCAGGCCCGGTCACACCGTGATCCCGATCTCGGATACCCTTGCTCTCTGTTGCGCCGTGATCCCGGTCACGCCGCGATCTCTGCCACACCGTGCTCCCGAATACGTTGCGATCTCTGTTACGCCGCTCTCCCGGTGACGCTGCGATCTCTGCCACGCCGTGTGATCCTGTGCATCCCGGAAGCATTTTACACAACACAAAACGTGCCACCTGCCGCCATGGCCTGTCGCACGCTTTGCATCATATCATAATTCAAAATCGCCTGCAACTTACTGTCCGCAGCGGACAGGCTCCGCGTCAGCCCTGCGCTTTACTGCGCCACGCGGAACTGCAGGAGCTGCACCCAGGTAAACGGCAGTCCGTTGATGCTGATGCCTGAGAATCCCATTCCCATCAGCGTGTTAAAGTCCACATCGCTGATCACAATATTGAACGCGGTTCCAGCCGGATTGCCCACAACAACGCCGAGGTATCTCTGCGTGCCGACCGTATTCAGATTGCCGAGGAACATCGGCATCGCGTTGCCGTGCGCATCCCGGAAATAGAAGGTGCTGACCCGGTTGCCCGCCACATATACGGACGCGTAGTGATACGTCGGATCAATCATATAGGACGCTTCCTTGGTTCCCCCGTACTGTACCGTGAGCGTCTGCTGCATTCTGGGATCGACAGCCGGAGCCTGCGCCTGCGCGCTCGAATTGCCGCTCGCATCATTTCCGCTGGCATCCGCCAGCGAGACTCCCGCCGACGGAACCGCGACAAATGCCGCCACCGCGATGACTGCCGCAAGCCCCATTGCGATCAGTTTATTGGACGTAAGAAATCTGCTCATACCCATACCCCTTTCTCGCCGGTTTTCCGGCGCCCCTTCAGGATGCGCCTGACAGGTCATGAATTATCAGGCACTTTTGCGTTTGCCGTTTTTTGAACTGGCAATTTATCTTCACTTCATTGTATTCTCTCCGCATTTCTTTTGTCAATGCGGGAAAAATATTATTGCTCCCCTTCTCTCTCTTCCCACGCTGCAATTACCTGCACAATCCGCCGCACGTTCTCCTCTGACACCGCGTCGTACGCCAGCTCCTTTCCGGCTCCCGCATAGCCATAGGAGACCCGGGGCCCTGTGCCGGTGGGATCTGTTCTCCAGCCGCGGCAGGAGCTGTGCAGCTGGCTCGCCCCCGTCGCCTCCAGAAGCGCCGCGGCATTCCCCGCCTGCACGCCGCAGCCCGGCAGAATCCCGGGATATCCGGCTCCACGATTCCGGCAGAGCATTCGGATCATCTCCCTGCCCTCCCATGCCGTCGGCTCTCCGCCGCTCGTCAGAATCCGGTCAATTCCCAGTGTGCCGAGCAGGAGCGCGTTGTCCTCCAGAGAGTCCGTACAGTCAAACGCCCGGTGAAACACCGCTGTCCGTCCCGGCCCCGCCGCATGGATCAGCCGCGTCATCTCCCGCGTCCGCTCCCCGTCAATCGTCCGGTCAGGATGAAGGAATCCGAAGGCCAGTCCGTCCGCTCCGTATTCCAGGAGATTATCCGCCTCGCGCAGCATCTGTGCATACTCTTTCTGATCATAACAGAACCCGCCTCCCCGCGGGCGAACCATGGCGATGACCTCCAGCCCGGTATTCTCCTTCACAAGCATCAGACTCGCCGGAGAAGGCGTCAGTCCTCCGAGATACAGCGCGCTGTTGAGCTCGATCCGCTTCGCGCCGCCGCGCCACGCAGCCATCGCGTCGGCGTATCCCCCGCAGCAGATTTCCAGTGTGATTCCCTTCCGATTATCTTCCATATCTCCTCTTCCCGTTCCACTCCGGAACCCTGCCTCTGCAGCTGCGTCTGTCTGTTGTTTCTGTGTCTTCCTACTGCCTCTGTCTTTCGGCAGAACTGCGGCTCCTCGCGGTTTTGGTTCTGCAGCTCGCCCTACAGTTCCGCAAAGATTCTGTTGCGCAGCTTTCTCGTCAGCGAAAACGTGCCGGAATCCTTCTTCTGCATCATCATCAGAATCGTGAGCCGGTCCTGCGGGCAGTTGGCAAAATAACAGCCCAGCCAGCCGTCCCAGCCGTACTCGCCGAGGCTGGAGAGCCCCTGTACTTGCCCCTTCTCCATCACGCGGCGCATCAGGTTGCCATAAGTCATCCCTGTCAGACTCAGCCAGTCAAATCCATCCTGCTGGCAGGGCAGCAGTCTCCCGAAGGTCATAAACTCCACCGTGCGTCCGCGCAGAATCCTCCTCCCCCGGTACTCTCCGCCATTCAAAAGCATCTGGGCAAAATGAGAGTAATCGTCCACCGTAGAGACCAGCCCCGCTCCGCCCGACTCGAACGCGTTCGGAATATCCATCCGATTCATGATACCAAGATGATTGCCCATAAACACGGAGAGCGTTCCGTCCGGCTCCTGCTGATACGTCTTAACCAGACGCCCGCGTTTCTCCTGCGGCACATAGAAGTCCGTGTCCTGCATCTCCAACGGTCCGAAGAATTCCTGTCTCAGGAAATCCCCAAATTTCATTCCAGCCGCTTCCTCGATCACCGCGCCCAGCACATCGGCCGAGCTCCCGTACTGCCAGCTGCTCCCCGGCTGATAGGCCAGAGGGCATCCCGCCAGCGCGTCGGCCACCTCTCGCGTCGTCATCGGCTGCTCCGTATACAGACGGCTCTTCAGTTCCTCAAAAACAGCTTCCGCCGCCATCTCCGCCGCGCTCGCCGTTCCGCCGTACACCAGCCCACTCGTCATATCGAGCAGATCCTTGACCACCATGGGCCGCAGCGGAGAAACCGGAACCGGCGTCTTGACGCCGCTGACCATCTGATTGGCAAACGCGGGAAGATACTCTGATACCGGAGATCCCAGATCCAGCTGTCCTCTCTCCATCAGCAGCATGGCTGCCGCCGCCGTCACCGGCTTCGTCATCGAGTAGAGACGGAAGATGGAATCCCTGCCAATCGGCACGGCCGCCTCCCTGTCCGCCCATCCCTCCTGAGCGTAAAACAGTTCCTCTCCGTCCCGCAGCAGCAGAAGATTCATCCCCGCAATCTCCCCTTCGCTCACCGCCTTCTTCATAATGTCCTGTAATGCCTGTCCGTTCACTGCTTCGTTCCTCCCGTGTTTTATTACATTTTTTCGCCAATGATGCTGTTATCACTGCCTTTTAGCGGTTACCATTCACAGCTCCCCCGCCTGCCATTCTGAATCAGATGTGAATCGTAACTTTCAGATAGTATTACCATACCCCACCTTCGCCAGCAGGGCAATACGCTTTGCGGTATAAGAAAAAAATTCCCGATACGCTTCGCAGAGACGATTTTGTCCCGTTTCCGGATCGCGGTATCTCCGGCATCCGTTCCTGCAAAGCACATAATACGGACACATTCCGCACTTCTTTGGCAACTGTCTCAATTCTTCAGTAAATCCTGTCTTCTTTCGATATGTGTCTATCTGATCTATGCTGTCTGTACGAAAATTCCCCAGCCTGTACGAATCCAGCACATAAAAGTCACAGGGATATACACTTCCGTCCGCTTCTGTTACATACTGCACACTGCAGTTCCCACCCATTCCACAGGTCAGCGGCGCCTTCCCCCGGAGCATTCCCACATACTGATCGAACTGCGAAATAGAAAGGGGCTCTCCCTGCAGCAGATCCGAATACCAGCAATCAAACAGATCTTTAAGAAAAATCGCATAGTCCGCAGGACGAAGCGATCTCACGGGATCCTTTCCTGTTTTGCCTTCCAACGGATCAAGGCACGGAATAAACTGCGGATAGCGCCACCCTTTCTCCTTGTAATCCTGATAGATCCTCTCTGCCTTTTTCGCAAGAAGCGGCGTCACCACAGTCAGAACATTAAATGGCACTTCCATACGCTGCAGCATCGCAATCTTCTTCTCTATCTCCGCATAAGTTCCACTGCCGTCTGCTCTTACCCGGTATTTGTCATGCACAAAAGACAGACCATCGACAGAAATTCCCACAAGAAATCCGTTTTCCCGCAAAAATTCAGCCCAATTCTCATCCAGCGCCATTCCATTGGTCTGAATCGTATTGGTAATCTGTATGTCCCGTCTGTTAAATTCTTTCTCAGCACGGATCACCTCTTCAAAAAAGGATAATCCGCACAGGGTTGGTTCTCCTCCCTGAAATGCAAAATGACAGGCCCGTTCCGACGACTCTATACATTTTTCTATAATGCTCCGCAGCGTCTGCACGTCCATACGCCCATAGGAGGCCCGCTCTCTGCCCTGCATCTCATCACGATAAAAGCAGTACGCACATCGAAGATCACAATCTCCGGACGCCGGTTTGAGCAGGACCGCCAATTCTGTTCTACGCTCCCGCATATGTCGCCCGCTCCCTCAGCCACTCATAAAGCGAGAGCATCCCCGCCCCGGTGGCTCCTCTGCTCTCAAAGGAGTAGGCAGGTTCCTCACACCACGCCGTTCCCGCAATATCGAGATGAATCCACGGCCGCCCCTGCGCAAATTCCCGCAGAAACAGTCCCGCTGTAATCGTTCCACAGCAATTACTGCCGGTATTTTTTACATCCGCCACATGGCTCTGAATCATTTTGCGGTGCTCCGGTCCGAACGGGAAGCGCACATACCGCTCCCCAAATCTCTCCAGCGCCTGTGTAAACGCGGCATACTCCGTCTCATCATCGCTCATGCTCGCCCCGATCGTGTAGCCGAGCGCGCTCCACGCCGCTCCCGTCAGCGTCGCTATGTCCAGAATACAGTCCGCCTGTTCCGCCTGGAGCGCATAGCTGATCGCGTCGGAGAGAATCAGCCGCCCTTCCGCATCGGTATTCAAAATCTCTATTGTTTTTCCCGAATATCCCGTAATCACATCTCCCGGCAGCAGCGCCGAGCGGGAAATCCGGTTCTCACACAGCGGCAGGCACGCCACGACATTGACGGGCGCCTGCGCCTGTGCCAGTGCCCGAATCGCTCCCGCCACAGCTGCCGCTCCGGCCATATCGCCCTTGATCCCCGCCATTCCGTCCGCTTTTTTCAGACAGTAGCCGCCTGTATCGCAGGTCACTCCTTTCCCGATCAGACCGTACGTTTTCCCCTGCGACGCACCGCGATAGCGGAGTATCGCCATGCACGGCGGATATTTGCTGCTCTCTCCAACGGCGCAGAGCGCCCGCAGCCCCTTCTCCTTCAGCTGCGGCAAGGACAGAAGCTCCGCCTCAATCCGCTCCTGTGCCCCGGCAAACACCAGAATCCTCCGGGCCAGCTCCTCCGGCCGCAGGAGGTTCCCCGGCAGATTGACGAGATCCCGCACGAAACAAAGCCCCTGTGCCAGATTCTCCATTTCCGGAATCAATGCTTCCGCTTCTTCCGGCAAATAGTAGCGGCATTTCTCCCGGAACAGCTCTCCCCTTTGCGCCCGCCCCAGTGAAAACTCATAATTTCCAGTCAATAGTCCGAGCATAAAATTGCACTGCCAGACGGCTTTCTCTTCTTTCGCACCGCTCTTCTGTCTTTCCGGCGCTGCCGGAGCGACGCCGGCACTGTCGCTGCCCGCTTTTCCTCGCGACGGCTCCCGCCTTCCCCGGATTCTATCCGCGCTCCTGACAGTGCATTCCGACAGCTCCAGCGCGCGGCACGCTTTGGCGAGCGCCGCTCCCGCCTCCCGGGCGCGCAGCGGTGCGGAGATGTCCGTCCGCCGCTCTCCCAGCCCTAAGAGAATCCACTGTATACCGTGCAACGGAAACGCGTACGTCTCCTTCTCTGTTCCACGAAAGCAGGCAGCCACCCTCTCCGCCTCCCAGCCGCAGTCCTCTCCGGTCAGTTCTTCCCACAGCTTTGCCAGCTCCTGCGCGTTCGTCTCGTCTCTCCAGAGCAAAATCGCCTGCGCCGCGCAGCCGCCCCCGCTTCTGCCATTTCTCTCCTCCATGCTCAGCTTCCTCTCTCAGTTCACTCCTTCTCTCCCGCTATCTGCGCCAGCCGCAGCGTCAGCGCCACGCTTCCCACATTATAACCGCTGCAGCCGTAAATACCGGTGCCATCCTCCCGGAACAGCATCAGCAACGGCAGCTTCTCCGGATCGACATAGAACCGTCTGGCAAGAGACGAGGCGATCGCAAAATCACGGCAAATACACACCGTCACTCCTGGCATCTCCCGCAGAAGTCCCGCCAGCGTCTCCTGCCCCAGCTGCTGCCGCCCGCTCAGAATCAGCACAATCGGCAGCTCCTGCGGATTCCACTTGCCGACGCACTCCCTCAGCTCATTCATGACATGCTCAGAGGGCTCCCTGCCCGGTTCCAGAAACACCGCCGCACCGACGTGCCCCCGCAGGAACGAAAACAGCGTCGTCTGCTCTCCCGCCTCCGTCTCCAGCGCAAAGTCCTCAATCTGGCTCTCCACAAACATATCCCGCAGCGAAATCTCCGGCAGATGCAGCTCCAGACTGCGCTGCTCCCCGCTTCGGAGAAATACAAAACGCTGCGCCGCCCGCTGCCCGCCGTCGGGACGCCGCGCCGTGACGATCACACGGTAGGTTCCGGGTTCCAGCAACAGACTCTGTCCCTCCCGGACGTCCTGCTCCTGCGCGCTTCCTTCCAGACGCAGCGTCTCAAATTCTCCGTTCTCCTCCGACTGCCGCGCCATCGTCCAGTGTACGCCGTATTGCAGCTGCCGCGCCTCTCCGGTCAGGGTCAGCCGTGCCATTTCCTCCTGCGGTCTGTCCCGCTTCTCCAGAGAAAGGAAGCGTCCCGCCTCCCTGTCATAATACTCCACCGCCATTGTCACCGGATCGATTCTCGCCGGAATCCCCAGCGCACGGCAGACCGCCGTTTCCAGAATTCGCCTGCTCACCGGATTCGCGTATCCCGTCGCCAGCACGCCCACCGGAGAGGCGTAAATCGTCCGATAATCCAGCTCCGGCACATCTCTCACCGCCGTATCCGCCCACAGTGCAATCTCCTCCGGAAACAGGCGCAGGCGATCCGCCTCCTTCTCCGATAGGAATTCCAGAATCCGCCTGCGGTACGGCGTCAGCTCTTCAAAATAAATTCTCTGGTTCAGCAGATACAGAGCAAAGATCTCCTCCGGCACACTTCCCCGATACCGTGTCGCCGTCAGCGCGTCCGCCGCGGCCTCCTCCGGCAGATCCCGCAGATCCTTGTCCGCAAGCACTGACAGCAGAAGTTTCCGCAGCGCATGCTCCGCCGTCGCAGTGCTCTTCTCTCCCTCAGCGCGCTCTTCCTGTGTCTGCCTCTCCTGCACCCGCTTCGCTTCTTCCCGTCTGCAGACTGCGCGCTCCTCTCTTCGCTTCGCGCATTGTTCCAGCCGCACACGGTTTCTCCCGATCTGCTCCTGCGTCTGACGCGCCGGATGCAGAATCTTCTCCACAGACGCAAGAATCTCCAATTCCTGCCACTCCGAAATATCGCCTGCACACGACGTCTGCAGGCACAGCGCTATCCTGTCTGTCTGCGCCGTATTGATCCAGCAGACTGCACTTCCTCCTTCCGAAGAGACCCTGACGCGCACGGTTCCGAGCCCCAGCCGGGCAGAAACCTCCCCGTTCTCATCCGCTGTCAGATGCGCGACCGGCGTATATTCCGCCATATTCAGCAGCTCTATATACACATCGGCGCCCGCGGCAGACTCTCCCGACTCTTTGCCCACAGACACTGTAAACGGCTTCGTCACGGCATAGGCCGGCGTTCTGTTGTAATAATAGACGCCGTTCTCCCTGCCGATCAATTCCTCGCCGATTCCTGCCGCCCGCTCTTCCTCCTCTCCGTACGCAGTAAAATTCATCGTGTGAATCACCACCGCCCGGGACGCCGCCCCGTCAAACCATCCCTTATCTGTCACCTCTTCCGGCTCACATGCGCCCATGTAATGCCACCCGTCTTCGAGCAGAAATTCCACCCATGCATGATTGTCGTCGCAGTGCGCCCAGCGCGGTGCATAGACCTGACGCGCCGGAATCCCCGCCGCGCGCAGTACGCTGACCACAAAGGCGGACTCCTCTCCGCACCGTCCGCTTCCTGAAGTGTAAACGTAATACGGCGCCAGCGTCCGCTGGTCCGCCGCCTGATAGGTCGCGTGTTCCGCGCACCAGTAATTGAGTTCCAACGCGGCCTCCCGAAGGGGCAATCCTTCGATCCGCTCCTTCACCTGCTCGTAAAAGAAACGACGGCAATCCGTAATCCGCTCTGAATTCACCCTGTGATACAGCACATATTTCAGAAAAACCGCCTCCGGCAGTTCCCGGCACCTGCTCACCTCACTCCGCAGATACAGGCCGTGACGCACATAGCCCAACAGCACCTCGAAGGGCACCTCTCCCGCATCAGACAGAGGCATCGTTCCATATAAAAACTGCAGCAGCGTCCTCTCCTGCGGTGCACAGGCCTGCAGTTCCTGGTCCAGACTCTCCGCCAGCCGCTCCAGATACGGCTTGCGCTCCGCGTAAGCCTGCACCGCAAACCGCTCCAATTGTCCCGATAAAATTCCCGCCATAAATTACCCCGTTCCTTCCCGCTGTGTCCCGCCAGATTTTTCTGCACAAAACGGCAGAATCTCCCGCCATTTCGCCGCTGCTGCTTCACCGGTTCTCTTTATCGATTATCTGTTCTCCACCCTCGTCTTCTGCCGCACACATTTCTATTTCGATTATCGTCCATTCACTCTCAAAAGTACAGGGGCACTCCTCAAATTTGCAAAAGTCTTCCCCTTTCGTTCCCGTGAATTTTCCATCCGGGCCACATTTTCCTTTGCGTCTTACAACAAACAGCAGGCGCTGTCAAATGAACGCCTGCTGTTTCAAAATCATTTTCTGCTGCCTCAAACGAACTCTGCCCCGGCAAAGTTCGCTATTCCATCATCTCCACTTCCAGCACATAGTCGACCGGATCCGGCAGTACCGGATTCTCTCCGAGATCCACAAACGCGATATCCGGATAGTCGCTGTGCATCCACGCATTCGAGAGCGGAATTTCATGACCGTCCGCCAGGTCTCTCACCTTGACAATCTTGTCCTTCTCAAATCCTACCAGCGGAAGCGGCCCAAGCGAATTTTCATAAATATGGATATAGTACTTGTTCCCGTTCCGGGTAATTCTGCCGTACTCCGGCTTCGGTTTATCCCACGCTGCCGTGCAGCCATAGATGCTGTCGTGGTTTCTCTCCATCCACGCGCCGATCTGGCGCAGTATATCCGAGGATTCCTTCGGGAAATCGCCGTATGCCGTCGGTCCCACATTCAAAAGCATATTTCCGCCCTTGGAGACGCATTCGACCAGCTTTTTGATCAGAAGCGAAGCGGGCTTATAGAAACGATCCGTACCGCAGTATCCCCAGTGATTATTCATCGTAAAGCAGGCTTCCCACGCCATCGGATTCCCTTCTATATCCCGGATTCCCTCCGGCGGAATGAACTGTTCCGGGCTGACGAAGTCGCCGTGATAAACTTCCGGCTGGCATCTGTACAGGGAACCGCGCCCCTCACCGGACGCCTCCAGACGGTTGTCAATGATAATCCCGGGCTGGAGCCTCCGCACCATCTGTACGAGCTCCGTAGCCCCCCACTTTTCTCCGCGCATCTCGTCATAGGAGAAATCAAACCAGATCACATCAATCTTGCCGTAATTCGTGCAAATCTCCTCGACCTGCTTATGTAAATGATCCACATAGCGCGAGAAATCACGCTCCTCATTGCCGCACTCCGGATGATTGCGCATCGGATGATTTCTGTCTCCGTAATGCGGATAATCCTTGTGATGCCAGTCAAGCAGGGTGAAGTAAATCCCCACCTTGAGTCCTTCCTCCCGCAGCGCATCCGTATACTCCCGGATCAGGTCACGCCCCGCAGGGGTATTCGTTACCTTCCAGTCCGTATACTGGCTGTCAAAAAGGCAGAAGCCGTCGTGATGTTTCGCGGTCAGAACCACGTACTTCATGCCGGCCGCCTTGGCCTCCTTCGCCCATTTTCTCGGATCGTAGTACCGCGCGTCAAACTCATGGAAAAACTTGACGTAATCCTCCTCCGGCATTTCCTCTGTGCTGCGCACCCACTCTCCCCTTGCGGGAATCGAGTAAAGCCCCCAGTGGATGAACATACCGAACCGGGCGTCCAGATACCACTTCATTCTCTCATCATATTCCTGTCTGTTGAATTCATACATTGCCGTAGCCCTCCTGCGTTATCATATTGTTCGTTTCATTACAGTCGAATCTCCTCGAATACCGGCTGCTCCTCCTCAATTTCCAGACAGATGCAGTAATGATCCCTCTCTTTGTATTCCTCCGGCAGCGTAAGGCTTAATATATGCGGTCCTTCGCAGGTCGCTTCAATCTCCCAGCCAACCTCTTTCCCGTTCTCAAGAATATATGCTTTCTGAATCGTCGCATTAAAATTAATGATTTCCGGCCTTACCTGCGGCTCTGTCACATGAATGAAAAACTTATGCGCCTTGCGCGTAAACAGGCACCACTCCAGATCATAGGGGAATACAGGAACATACTGCGTTGCGCGGATCGCATCTTCATTGGCATGCACATATCCGCCCACCTTATCCAGAATCTCAATGGATTCCTCCGGCACTTTTCCGGTTCCATCCGGCCCGATATTCAGAAGATAATTTCCACCGCGCGAATTTATTTTGAGCAGCAGGCGCAGAATTCTCTCCGGATCCTTCCAGTTATGATCCGTCTCTTTGTAACCCCATGTATCGTTCAGCGTCGCAGGCACCTCCCAGTCTCCCATAAACGGCTCCGAAGGAATGAAGTTATCGCCTGTCGTCATATATTCTCCCAGCCCGTTTCCAATCCGGCCGCTGATAATCACGTTCGGATTGATAGACTTCACGAGATCAATCATCTCTTTACTCTCCTCCGGCGTCGTCCCCATCGGAGTGTCAAACCAGATCAGCGAAATATCCGGATATTTCGTCAGCAGTTCCCTCAACTGCGGAAAGCATTTTCTCTCCAGATACGCACGATAATTTTTACCGGAATTATCATGGCGTGCCATATAGCCGTCCGGATCATCCCAATCCTGTGCCTGCGAATAGTAAACTCCGAATTTCAAACCATTTTTTCGGCAGGCCTCCTGGAGCTCCGCAACAAAATCGCGGTGGCAGGGAGCCGCCTTGACAGACGTGTAATCGGAACAGTCTGAGTCGTACAGCGCAAAACCTTCATGATGCTTGGAAGTCACAACTAAATATTTCATCCCCCAGCTTGCCGCTTTTTCAGCGATTTGTTCCGCATCAAAATTGACCGGATCAAAGGTGTCCGCCAGTTTCCGGTACTCTTCCATCGGAATGTCAAAGGTATTCATAATCCACTCTGCAATAAACGGCGTAACCTTTCCTTTCCATTCTCCTCCCAGCTGGGAATAGAGGCCAAAATGAATAAATAATCCAAATTTCGCTTCTTTAAACCATTGCTGCTTTGTGTCGTTCATACGCCTTCCTGTCCTTCCTTTCCAGTCTGTTTTCACGTTTCTTCTCTGCTCATCCTTTAATCGCGCCTGAGAGCATTCCCTTTTCAATCTGATTATGGAACAACACATAAATCAGGAACATGGGGATAACCGACATAACGACAAACGCAAATTGCGGCCCGATATCCTGAGAATGCACCGACGAGAAATTCAACATCGCCCGGGAGACCGTAAAGTGCTTGTCATCCGTCATCAGGATCATGGAAAATACCAGTTCGGAATACCCTGAAATGAAAATGAAAATAGCTTCCGTCGCCACAATCGGCTTGCAGACCGGGAACAGTATTCTCCAAAGCAGCGACCAGTTACTGCAGCCGTCTATAATCGCAGCTTCATCCAGTTCTCTGCTGATCCCGTTCATAAACCCGACATACAGGAAGATGGCCTGTGACATATTAAACGCCACATACACCGTAATCAGAAAAAACAGATTGTTTTTAGCGTTCAGTGCGGTTGCGAGATTGTTGATCGGAATCAGTGTGCAGTGTACTGGAACCATAACCCCGATCATAAAAAACACATAGACATATTTCAAAAATCCGTATGTTTTCCGGGACAGCGAGTATGCCGCCAACATACCGACTACCGTATTCGCAATCGTCGTCAGGCACGCCACCAGAAGGGAGTTTCCGATGGTACGCATTGCATGCGCCGTGCTGTTGGCAGAGACATAGTTGGAAATCAGCCATTCCTGCGGAAGAGCCAGAAGATTCAAATAAATCTCCGACTTTGATTTAAACGAAGAGAGTACGGTAATAAACACCGGAAACAGAGTGCACAATACCCAGAAAATCGCAAACACATACAGCAGTATCGTGCCAACCCTGACCTTTTTCTTATTCTTTTTTACCACTGTGTTTTCTTCCATAGTTACCTCAATTCCGGAGCGATTTTCGCGACGCGGCGACGCGAATCTCCAATTCGCGTCTGTCATTCTCGAGCTTTGTGACGCTCCAGCCTAAAGCCCGGGATTGAAAATAAGCTATCGAACTTATTTTTCAATCTTTACAAATCCGCCTTTCTTCGATGCGCGATCAAAATTCGAGTCCGGAACTTATGTCCCGGAAACGCTGTCCCGAATTTTCCACCTACGCCTTCAGCTCCTTGTCCTCCGCAAACACTTTGTTGCAGAGCACGCTCAGTCCCACTCCCAGTACAAGCAGGACAACGCCGTAAGCGCTGCTTCGCCCGAACAGCTTGTAGGAAAAGCCCTGAGAATAGAGCATAATGGTCGGCGTGGAGCTGGCATCGTTCGGACCTCCTCTCGTCATCGCCCAGATAATATCGAATACCTTCAGGCATCCCGTAATACACAAAATAGAGAACACCTTGAACGAATTCTTCATCAGCGGAATCGTCACATAACGGATTCTCTGCCATCCTGTCGCCCCGTCCAGCATTGCCGCTTCATTGATGTCCTCCGGGATTGCAACAAGCCCCGCTGCAAAAATCAGCATATTATAACCTGCATACATCCACTCGTTTACCAGAACGACAACCCAGACATTCAGTGTCTTTGTCGAGAGCACATCCGGAATCGAACTGGTATTGCCCGTCATATTATAAATCGTGTGAAGAAGACCGTAATTAGGATTGAGGATAAACGTCCACATCAGAGCCACTGCCGTTGTCCCCAGCATAACCGGGAGAAAATAACACGTTCTGAAAAAACTGGTTCCCCTGATCTTGGAAGTGACCAGCAGCGCCAGACCAAAAGCCAGCGGCATCAGCACCAGAAAACCGCCAATCATAAAATAGACGCTGTTGAGCATCGCATTCCAGAACAGCTTATCACTCAGGATCTTCTGATAATTCTCCAGCCCGACGAACTCCTCCGGCACACCGTACATCCCGTTCCACTTGTTAAAGGACAATTCTACCGTGTCCAGAACAGGATAAATAATAAACACAATACAGATCAGAATTGCCGGCGCCAAAAACGCAATCGTAACCGCCAGATCTCTCGGCTTTATTTTCTGCTTTCCCCGCCCCTTTACAGCTATACCTGCCATGTACGTACCTCCGTTCTTTCTCTTCCTGACGCAGAATTCTGATAAAGAAAGGGGAAGCATTTTCCTTCTTCCCCTTTTCCTCTCATCCTGCCTGCCGCCCTGCTTCGTCCCCCATACTCACCGGGTGCTCCGGCAGCGCATCTCCGGGCGTATCAAATCAGATGATCTGACCTTTCCGAAATTCGCCGTCCTGCTCCGCATTATTCATAAGCAGACATCTTATTCACAATATCATCTCCGATTTCCTGTGCGGAAGAACCGGTTCCCAACGCCTGCAGCGCATTGCGGACAGTATCCATCGCCGCAGTGTTCGTATCATAGTTCGGAAGTTCCAGCTTGGAATCCGTATTCTCCGCCATGATCGCATTCACTTCATCCAGCAGATAGTTGCCACTTTCGATCGTAACCTTACCTGCATAGGTGGTCGGGCTTGCCTCGCACATGCTGTTAAACGCATCGATCGTGGTCAGATACTTGATAAACTTAACGGTTGCCGCAATTTCCTCGTCAGACTTGTTCAGCGTCACGATGTAATATGTGTCGGAACCGCCGCCCATCTCGGTCGTCTTATACGCCTCATCGACTGCGGGAACTCTCGCCGCGCCAATCGTCTGTGCGTCAAAGAGCGCCGTGTCAGAGCTGTTCTGGAAGTTGCCGCAGTTCCAGGAACCATCGATAAAGAATGCCGCCTGCCCCGCTTCAAACATACTTCTCTCCGTCGCGACATCGGTAGCCAGAACGGAATCTCCCCAGTATCCATTGTCGATCATATCCTTCATCAGCTGGTAAATCTGAACCATCTTCTCGCCGTTGTACGCTTCCGCATCCGTTGCCAGATCATCCGCAATACCGGTTCCATATGCCTTCAGCGCCATAACCGACATGAGATGCTCGTAGTGGAAATTATCCTTGTCAGAGTAATTAAACGGCTGGATTCCCGCTTCCTGCAGCTTTGCGCAGACGTCAATCAGCTCATCCCATGTTTCCGGGACCTCAACTCCCGCCTGCTCCAGCAGATCTCTGTTATAGAACATAATCAGCTGATAAGAAGACCACGGAATTCCATACGTGCCGTCATGTCCCTCGAACTGCGTTGTCTCCCACGCAAATTCCTGAATTCCATCATACCAGTCAGGATACTGTTCAAAATAAGGCGTCAGATCCAGCACATAACCGGCGTCCACATACTCCTTGGCGCGCGATCCGCCATATTGAAGAAATGCGTTCGGCGCATCGCCGGATGCAAAATCTGTCGTCAGCTTCTCTTCATAATCACTCTCCGTCGAGATCGATTCGTCCGTCACATGAATCTGTCCCTCGTTCTCCTCGTTGAACTTTTCCACCATCTGATGATACCAGACGGACTGTCCGTCCGTTTCGTTCGTTGAGAAACGAAAACTCACCCGAAGTTCAACATTATTAAATTCCATATTATCCACATCATAATTTGTTTCGGTGGCCTCTGCCGAGGCTTCTCCGCTGTCCGAAGCAGACTGCGTGTCCGTCGAAGTCTGCGTGTCTGTGGAAGTACTGCTCCCCGAACCGCACCCTGCAAGCATCGACGCGGCAAAAATTCCCGCCAATCCAACAGCTGCCCATTTCCTCCATCCGTTCTTCATAAAAACCCTCCTTGCTCAAAACCCCAACAGTAACCGGACGGCTTCGGCTGCAGGCTTCTCTGTTTCCGCAATCCTTCCGCCCATGTTCCAATTTTACTACCATATTCTGACAAACGCAACACATTTTCTGTGTATTTTGACCTTTTATGACATTTTATATTGTGTATAATTATGCATTTCATTAACATTTTGATAATATTTAAATTTATGCTTTGTTCATCTTCTATAATTAAGTTTCTTCATATTCAGCAGAATTTTATCTTATTTTCCCAGCAAAACGCTGTCATTATCCACGCCTCCCATCAGCCGCAAATGCTCCCCTGGACAGAACCACAGCCCCCTCGCTCCGCTCCACGTAAAAAATCCGCCCTGTCTCTGCAGTCAGCAACCGCAAATGACAGGACGGATTTTCCCGTCCGCAATTCTATTCTCCGTCTTACCCTATCCGCCTCACTCTATCTCCGTCTCGTAAATCACCCAGGAAAGCACGGTCATACCGGCGGTTTCCGTGCGCAGGATCCGGCGTCCGAGGGAGATCGGGCGCACGCCCCGCGCCGCGGCCGCCTCCACCTCCTGCGGTGTGAAGCCGCCCTCCGGCCCGATAAAGACCGCCAGCGCTCCGCCCGGCGTCAGGGAGCGAAAGAGATCTCTCGTCCCCCTCTCCCCCTCCTGTAGCTCGTAGGGAATGATCCGGCATCCGGCGACGCGCTCCGCATAGTCCAGCGCCTCTCTCATCGTCATCGGTTCCCTGACCTGCGGGACAATGCCGCGCCGGCTCTGCCCCGCCGCCGACTCCGCGATCGTCTGCCAGCGCTGGGTCTTCTTTCTGCCCTTTGCCGCGTCCAGCTTCACGACGCAGCGCTCCATCGCGACGGGAATCACCTCGTATACGCCGAGTTCCACACATTTCTGGACGATCCATTCCATTTTATCCGCCTTGGGAAGCCCCTGAAAAAGGTAAACTTTTACAGGAAGCTCCACATCCGCCTCCTTGACAAAACGGAGGCGGCAGAGCACGCCGTCCGGCGTAAACGCCTCAATTCCGTAGCGGTATTCCTTCCCGTCCGCGCCGTTGCTGACACTGAGCTCCTCACCCGGCCTCATGCGCAGAACGTTCTTAATGTGATTGCAGTCCGCCCCTTCGATCAGAAGCGTATCCCCCTGTATCGCAGAGGGGTCCACGAATAGATGAAGCATATTCCTCCGTTCCGGCGCTTTTCTGCCGATGACCACGCCGCCCGCTGCGGCGTCTGCGTCTGCGCACAGTCAGCTCCGCTCTGTATCCCGGCGTCTTCTCTACTTCTTCACGCCCGTCACGCTGCGCCACTCGCCCATCGCCGAGATATCCACGACCTCGAAGCCTGCGGCCTCCATCGCCGCCGCCACGCTCTCCTCTTTGCCCTCGATGATACCGGAAGTGATATAGACGCCGCCCTTCTTCACGCAGCGCGCCGCCACCGGCGTCAGCGGAATCAGGACGTCCGGGAGAATGTTTGCCGCGACAATGTCATAGCGCTCCTCTCCGACCTGCTCCTGAATCTGCGGATCGTCAATCAGATTGCCGAGCATGACGGAGAATTTTTCCTTTTCCACGCCGTTCACCGCCAGATTCTCCTCCACCGCCGGCAGCGCGCAGGGATCGAGATCGGTTCCGACCGCCCGCTTCGCCCCCAGCATCAGGGAGAGAATCGAGAGGATTCCGCTCCCCGTACCGACGTCGAGCAGCACAGTCTCCGGCGTCAGATATTTTCTGATCTGCCGGATGCAGAGCTTCGTCGTCTCGTGCATGCCGGTGCCGAACGCCGTGCCGGGATCAATGTGGAAGGTCAGAAACGGCTCTCTCTCCTCCGCCGCCGGAACCTCCCATGAAGGGATCACAAGGATATCGTCAATCCAGAACTGGTGAAAATACTGTTTCCAGTTATTGATCCAGTCCACATCCTCCGTCTCCTCGATCGTCACGGTTCCCTCGCCGATCACATCAGAATAGACTCGGAGAGCGGCAATCTGCGCCTCTATCGCCGCTCTGACCTCCTCCGGCGTGCGCTCCTGCTCCTCGATCACGAGTCTCCCCTCCGGCGTCTCCTCCACGAAAAAGCTCACGAGAGCCGAACCGTCGTCCTCCTGCCCCTCCGGCATGATATCGACGAACATCTGCTCCTTCTCCGCCGCCGTCAGCGGCACATGGTCCTCAATCTGCGCTCCGTACAGTCCGATGTCCTGCATCGAGCTGACGAGAATATCCTCCGCCTCCGGGGTCGTCCTTATCTTAAACCGCATCCATTTCATAGAGATTCATCCTTTCACGGGTCTGCTCCGGCATGATGGTACAGAAACTCCCTGCGCCCGCAGCGTGTTCTACCGCAGCTGCACTGCGCAGGGATTCCTGCCTTCTTAAGTGACGTTCTTAATTTCATGTGACGTTCTTGATTGATTTCTTATTTCCAGAACTTGCGCTTCTTCGGCGCATCCGGTTCCGGAGCCGATTCGCCGCTCTCCGCCGCGCCGAGACTGTTGCCGGTCGCCTCGTCGAACTTACGCAGCAGTTCCTTGGCCTCTTTGTTCAGACGCTGCGGTACATCCACAACGAGAGTCACATAGTGGTCGCCGCGCACCTCTTTGTTCCGCAGTGTCGGCACACCCTTACCCCGCAGCCGCACCTTCGTATCGGTCTGCGTTCCCGGCTTGACGTCGTAAATCACCTTGCCGTCCACCGTATCGATCATCACAGAGCCGCCGAGCGCCGCAATCGCGTAGGAAATCCTGACCGTCGAGAAGATATTGTATTCCTGACGCTGGAAGGTGGGATGCGAAGAGACGATCACCTCCACCAAGAGGTCGCCTCTCGGGCCGCCGTTGACGCCGGGCTCGCCCTTTTCCCTGATCCGCACGCTCTGCCCGTTGTCAATGCCGGCCGGAATCGACACCTTGATCGTCTTGCGGCTCGTCTGGTATCCGGTGCCTCCGCAGTCCGCGCACTTGTCCTTGATCACCTTGCCGGTGCCTCCGCAGTCCGGACACGTCTGTACATTGCGCACCGTACCGAAGAACGACTGCTGGGTAAACACCACCTGCCCCTTGCCCTGGCATTTCGGGCACATCTGCGGGCTGGTGCCCGGCTTGGCTCCGGTGCCGTGACACGTCGGGCACGGATCCTTGAGATTCAGCGTCAGTTCCTTCTCCACGCCA
>JAUNGV010000019.1 GCA_030524225.1 Eubacteriales bacterium | reverse complement strand
ATAACAAGACCTATTAATAATGTAACGGGCAATGAGAATAATGTTATAATCAATGTATTGACAATTGCTTTTAAAAACAAAACATCATTGGTAAATAACTCGATATAATTTTCAATTCCTATAAATCTTTTATTTGTAAATCCATTCCAATCAAAAAGACTAAGATAAAAAGAATACCCCATAGGAAAGACCATGAATATACTATATGCCACCAAAAATGGTAAAGAAAACAAATAGGCCCACATTGTTTTGCTTTTAATTTTTTTCATGTTCATGAATTCCTTTCGTTGAAAAGCACTACTTCTGACAAAAAGAAGTAGTGCTTCCCGTCTCGCAAAGAACATACCCTATCTATACTATCCTAAATAAAATCTCAACTCAGAAGCACATTATTTTACTGGCAAAGAATTATCCTGTAATTCCACTTCTTCTTTAAATTTTTCTAATGCCTCTTCTGCATTCATTTTTTCCAACATATAGACAGGAGTCAATTTCTGAAATACAGTGTCGATAACAGCATCATATCTCGTTTGAACAGCTGTCTTCGCCATAGGCGCCGCTTGATTAATATAAAAATCCACTAAACTTTGTCCACCAAAGAAGGAGTCATAAGGTCCTTCTTTATTTAAGGAACTATTGTCACTCTCATAATAAGGCGCATAACAGGTGTAATTCCCCGTCAAATCGTACATAATAGATCCACCCTCTTCAGAAAAATAAATATACTGTAAATACGCCCATGCTGCCAATTTATTTTCACTATCTTTATTAATTCCGAGCGTTGTTCCTCCTAAATTGAACGAACCGTTCGGAGGCATCGTAATTGCCCAATTTCCTTCGTCTTCCGCCGCATATACTGATATTACATATGGCGGGCACCAGGCTGCCGCTTCATAAAAAAGGTATTCATCAGAAGCATACGCCGCATACCAGTCAGCCGAATACATCTCTACATTACCAATAATTCCTGCATCCCACATTTTAAAAGAAATTTCTAATGGCATTTGCATTTTAGACGTGATGTCAACAGCATTACCATCAACATAGTCCACAACATTTTGACTCAACGTAGTAAGAATCATATCTCCCATTGAAGCCATCATCTTCACTTTTCCATTGCTTTTTTCCAATACTGATAATCCTGTTTCCAAGAAAGTATCCCAATCTTTAATCATTTCTCCAACCTCGTCAGGATCATCTGTTCCCAAATATTCAATAGCGAGATCTCTTTTATAAGCAAAACCGGCCGGCGTTACCTGCATCTCAACACCTACTATATTCCCATTCACATCACTGGTAAGCGGCACCGAAGACGCAACCATTTGATTTCGATCAAGATTATAGGGTTCTTGCTCCAAATTCTCTAATATTCCAAGTTCATTTAACGTTCCCCGCCATGCAATTTCCCCTAAAATAATATCTGGAAGGTCCAATCCTGAAACATAACTGGTTTGCAGTTTAGTCATATAATCATCCCATGAGACATCCTGCACCTCAATTTCAATATTAGGATATATCTTATTAAAGGCTTCAATATATTGTTTCTGGGCCTCCCCATTCCAATCCCAAATAACTACATGCCCCTCCATATCTTTAGAAATAACCGCTTCATTTTCGTTCACAGAATTCTCTGGTTCCTCTGAATCACTTACCGTTACTGTTTCTCCATCTACTTCTACCTGAGCATTATTTGTGCTGTTCGCGCATCCTGCTACAAAAGTGGTCATAACGTATAGTGTTAACAATATCGCACCTATCTTCTTTAAATTCATAACTTTCCCCCTTTTCCTAATTTAAATTCTATAAATTTTTGATAAATTTATTGTAATATCTCTAATTATTTTATACAATAATATAATCACGTTTATATATATCATTTTCCATGTTTGTGTCAACAATATGTTGACTATATAGGATTTTGATATATCAAAAGCAAACATAATAAAAGGAGTATTGAGGATGTCAAATAATGTAACACATATCTTTAATGATACAAATTATACTGATCTGCGACTTTATCAATTCGGATATGAGCATTGCGCTCCAATGTTATCATGTGGACCAGCAGTACATAATCATTACTTGCTCCACTATATTATTTCAGGAAGTGGAACCTTTGCTACCGACGATATGACATATTCTTTAAAAGCCGGACAAGCCTTTTTAATTTCACCAAAACAAGTTACTATTTACACTGCCAGTGCCAATAGCCCCTGGCATTATATCTGGATTGAATTTGATGGTTTAAAAGCCCAAAGTTTTCTTCTGGATGCTGGACTTTCTTCTAAGTCACCTATTTATATTCCTAAATCCCCAGAACAAGGGCGAATACTAATGGAGGAAATGAACTGCTTAATGGAACATCATCAAGACTCCTCTATTCGTTTAATTGGATATTTGTATTTAATTTTCGACATATTAATTAACAGTTCTCTTAATAAAAGAACTGCCATCAGCGGAAGCTTGCATGATTTTTATGTTCGTGAAGCTATCAATTATATCGAAAGTAATTATCAGAATAATATTTCTGTATCAGATATCGCCTCATGGTGCAATTTGGATCCAAGTTATTTCGGAAAAATTTTTAAGGATTCCGTTTTGATAAATCCTCAGAAATACATTTTACAATACAGAATGATGAAAGCCAGTGAATACTTAATGAATACCTCCCTTCCCGTAAAAGAAATAGCTACTTTAGTAGGATATGATAATTCACTTAATTTTTCACGAGCTTTTAAAAATGAACTTGGTATATCTCCTATAAACTGGCGAAAAGAAAATCAGCTAAAGAAACTTATTAATTAACCTGCAATCGAATAGAAAACGGTGTTTAGTCGCCGGACTCTCAGTCGAGTAAGTAAGAGAACTTCTATTTTCAGATTTCATCTCACGGTGAACATTCCTACTACCGAATGAATTCGGGACTTACACCTGGTAGAAACGTGCGCCGCCAGGCACACAAAGTATACGCCTCCTTCAATCCCTGACTGTAATACAAGATTGAAAGAGGCGTATGTTTTCATCTTTATATCCGCCGGAGTTACTTTGCAGCTCTTAAAAGTCCTTTAAATGGATTTCGTCTCCCCGGACGCAATCGTCAGAACCGAGCCGTCCCGCTTTCTGGCCCACACAGTCAGCGCGGACGGATTGTGTACTATTTTCATAGACGCGCTGTACTGCAGCCACCGCACTGCCAGAATATAATCACAGAGTTCCCCGTTCGTCGCATACCAGACATCGCTGTCTCCCGCCACTTTTTCGGCGAATCTCTCCATAATCTCCCATGTGTCCGTCCTTTCAAACTCAAAGCTGTGTCCCCACACATAAAAGACGGGAAGATTCAGATACGCCGGCGGGTTCATAAACTGCTCCGCATATTCCATCAGACGGGGCGAGGCGTGATGACAGGTGGGGTGCCAGCTCAGAAAATCTGCGGGGAGCTGAAATCCCCCATGTTCACAGACCGTTCTGGCATAGCGAAACCCAAGCGCCCGCAGGGTCGATTTGATTTCCTCACTGTATTCCCCGAACGCATAGGACATCCCGCTCACTATGCCTCCGGTCACCTGTTCCAGTGCGATCCTGTCGTCCCAGAGTTCCTGCACCCGCTCTGTCGCCGCCAGATTCAGCAGATGGGCGTGGCGCACTCCATGACAGGCGACTTCGTGATTGCGGTACAGGGACGGCACTTCCTGCGCCTCCACATAACCGTCCTTTCCCAGAAATCCGCTGTTTAAATGAAATGTCGCTTTCAGTCCCCACGCATCGAAGAGCTGTACCAGCCGTCTGTCCGCTGTCATCCCGTCATCATAGCTAAACGTAAGCGCTCTTCCCTTACCTTCCGGATATAAGTACTCCAACCCCATTCTCTCCTCCTCTTCCTTTCGTCCGTTTTATCCCTTGACCGCCCCGATTGTGATGCCTTTGACAAAGTACTTCTGAAAGAAGGGATAGAGTACCATGATAGGCACGACACCCACCACTGCCAGAGCCATACGAATCGACGTCGTCGGCATACTGATACTCTGCGTGTAATTGCTGACGGTATTGGCCGAACTGTTCAGATACTGAATATCCTGCAAAATACGGTTCAGATAATTCTGCAGACTGAACAGCTCCGTCCGCTTCGTAATGTAGTACAGACCGTTCAGCCAGTCATTCCAGTAACCGATCGCCACAAACAGTCCAACCGTCGCCATGATCGCCTTGGAAAGAGGAAGTACGACACGGGTCAGAATCAGCAGCTCGCTTCCCCCGTCCATTCGCGCAGATTCAATCAGCTCATTCGGGACATTCGCCTTGAAAAAGTTCTTCATCAGGATAACATTAAACGGGCTCATGAGCAAATTAGGGAAAATCAGCGCCCATATCGTATTGTTGATATTGAGATATCTCGTCCACATGATATAGGAGGAAACCATGCCTCCATTAAACAGCATCGTGAAAAAAACGATAAATGTCACGGTATTCCGGTACTTGAATTCAGATCGCGAGAGCGGGTAAGCCAACAGCGGTGTAATGATCAGATTAAACGCCGTTCCCACAATCGTAATAAAAATCGAAACGCCATACGCTCTCACAATCGCTCCGGAGCGTATAAAAATATAAGCGTAGGCATCCAGGCTGAATTTTTCCGGAAACAGACTATAGCCGTTCCGGATGAGTACATTTTCGTCTGTCACGGAGGACATGAAAAGCAGTAAGAACGGAATGATCACCATCAGACACATTCCTATGAAAATCATATGCAGCACGACCTGTGCTATTTTTTCCTGTTTAGAAATCACGCCCATACTTTACCTCTATTAATATGCGGTCTCCCCGCATTTTTCTTAAAACAACGCGTTCTCCTGATCAATTTTCTTCACAATCATATTGACAGCCATAATCAGCACAAACCCGACAAGCGACTGGTATACGCTGGCCGCACTGGACATTGAAATATCGTTCAGCTGCAGCAGGGCTCTGTAAATATACGTGTCAATCGTATTCGTGTATTCATACAGCGCACCGGAGTTCATCGTCACCTGATAGAACAGTCCGAAATCAGAATACATAATGCGTCCGACTGACATCAGAATCAGGACTATGATCGTGGGCTTCAAAAGCGGAATCGTGAGCTGGAAAATCTGACGGAATCTTCCCGCCCCGTCTACCTTGGCCGCCTCATAAATGGACTGATCAATTCCGCTGATCGCGGCGAGATAGACGATACTGGAATATCCAACGCTTTTCCACAGATTGACAAACGTCAGGATAAACGGCCAGTATTTTTTTTCGGAATACCACGAAATTTCTTCGAGTCCCATCGCCGACAGAAGTCCGTTGACCATGCCGCTCTCCGGATTCAGAAACGCGTAGACAATATACGCTACAATAATGATGGAAATCAGCTGCGGCAGGAGAATGACCGTCTGATAGATTTTCTTCCCCCTCTGGCTGATCAGCTCATTCAGCATAATTGCCACCGCCACACTGAACGCCGTACCGAGCAGAATAAAAACCAGATTATAACAGATCGTATTCCGCGTCATAACAAACGCGTCGTTTGTCCGAAACAGAAACTTGAAATTCTCTAATCCAACCCATTCCGATCCCAGAATTCCCTTGGCAAAATCAATATCCTTAAAAGCAATCACAATCCCGAACATCGGTACATAGTTATTGATCAGCAAGTACAGCAATCCCGGGAGAGTCATGAGAAGGAAAGGGAGCTGTTTGGTAAAACTCCCTTTCTTCATTTTCCGCACAGCCCCTTGTCTCATACTCCGTTCTCCTCCCGCCACGTATCTAACTGACTCTGTTTCTCCGCTATAATAGTGTCAATGCCGGCGTCTTTCAGTTTTTGGATAAAGGTAGGATAATTGCTCTCCAGATCAAGAGAT
This sequence comes from Eubacteriales bacterium, assembly GCA_030524225.1. Taxonomy (GTDB): domain Bacteria; phylum Bacillota; class Clostridia; order Lachnospirales; family Lachnospiraceae; genus CAG-791. The sequence continues at coordinate 39,839 of JAUNGV010000019.1, read as the reverse complement.
CCTGTCAGCAGTCCTCCTCCATACTCGCTCAGCACCGCTGAAACCGCGCTCACTTCCGTCTTAACCGGATCCTGGTCAAACGCGAATCCGATCGCTCTGGACACTTTCGCCGTTTTGTTGTTGTTGAGCAGGCGCTCGTTGTAATCGATCGGATTGCCCTCCAGCGGATCCGCGATCAGATGACTGGGCATTTCCCAATACGTCGTAAACGGATAACCGGACGTGCTCGCATCCAGACCGTCCGCATACGCCACAGTTCCTTCTTCTGTGTACTGCCAGTGCGTTCCCTCCACGCCGTAGCAGAGCAGATTGGCCAGATCCTTGTCAGAATACGCCATATTCAGAAACTTGACGGAAGCCTCCGGCTTTTCCGAAGTAGAGGAAACGCCCCAGAACATATTGCTCAGGCTCGTCGACGTAATAAGCGGCGTCTTGATTTTAACGCAGGTATAATCATAGCCCGTGCTCGCCTTCAGCGACGTGTCCGCTCCCTCCTCTGAAATTTGGAAAAAGGAAAAGAGTCTGCCCGCCTGCGCATACGAGGTATAGCTCTCCGTATCCGTTGCGGCGTCCGCCTTGATATAGCCCGCCTCGTACCAGTCCCGCGCAATCTGCAGCGCCTGATAGAATTCATCGGTCTCATAGAGATTTTCCACTGTCCATCCGTCGTTTCCCATTAATACGCCGAGACCATCCGTCAGAGAATCATAATTGATCATACTCTCCAACCCAAGCGTTCCGACGCCCGCCGCCGGATGCATGACGATCATCTCCGGCTCATTCTCCTTAACCACCTCCAGAATATCAGTAATCTCCTCGATCGTAGCGATCATACCTTCATCTGTAATATCCTCATTCATCTCAAAATCAGTGGTCAGTCCGTATTTTTCCAGAATATCTGTTCGCATTGCAATCTGCAGAGACGAGGCCTTGCCGTTCAGCACCGGAATCGCATAGATGCTGTCCCCCACGCTCGTCGCTTTCAGCCAATCCTCTCCCAGCGCCGCCGTAATCTCCTGTCCGTACGCTTCCAGATAAGGAGACAGATCCATCAGCTGGTTGCTGCTGACCATTGAGGTATAGGTAGATCCGTAGAAAACATCCAGCTCCTCTCCGCTCGTCATATCCAGCGCGATCTGCTGCGAGTAGTTGGATGCGCTGATGGCCTCGTAGTTCACTTTCACATTGATAGCCGGAATCGTGAGCTCATTGATCGCCTCTTCCACGATCGCCAGATCGGTGGGCACGGTTCCAAAGCACATAAAGCGAACCGTAATTTCCTCCGGGTCCCCCTGCGCCGTCTCCCCCTGCACAGCTTCCGCCTGCGCGTCAGACGAGTCTCCGCCGTTTCTCGAACAGCCGACTGCGGTCGTCATCATAACGGCTGCCATAAGCATGGCCATGATTTTTTTCATTTCCCTTTTCCTCCTGTTTCCTTTCACTTCGTGCAGTACTCTGATGACGCTATCTTAGCATGTCCGCGCTGTTTATTTTTTTCCGGAACCGACCAGATTTTTTCTCTGGCCGACTTTTAAAAAGGAGCGGAGGATTTGCTATCTCCCCCACTCCTTTCTGTATTCTCTCGGAGATTTTCCCGTCGCCTTTTTAAAAGCGGTGGAAAAATGCGCCGTATTCACAAAACCGCTGCGCTGCGCAATCTCATGGAAAGGCAGTTCTGTCGTGCGAATCAAATCTACCGCTCTTCCTATTCTGCGCCGGTAAAGATATTCCATCACCGATTCCTGCTCCTCTTTTTTGAAGATCCGGGCGGCATAATCCGGATGCAGATTTACCGCTTCAGCGATCTGCTCTCTCGTCAGTGCTTCTTCCAGATGCGCCTCGATAAATTCTTTCATTTTCACAACAGATACACTCTGTACATTTCCCTCCTCCCGGTATCTTCTGTTTTCCTCCTCCAGCTGTCCGAGCATCATCTTGATCCATGCTTCCAGATATTCCACCGATTCCTCCGCTCTGTAATAATACGACTTCAGCAGCGGATTATGCTCATAGAGCGTATTGGCTGAGAGTTCCAGCTTGGTCAGATCGTGGTAAATCGCCTGCAGAAAGCTCTCCCTGAACGCAAGCAGCCTTTCCCTGTCAATGCGCCCGCTCTTTCCCTCTCTGCTCAGCCACAAATGAAGTTGCACCGCAAACTCTCCCGTCTGTCCGGTTTCTATCAGTGTGAGGATTCTCCACGGAATACCTGATGCCCCGTCTGCTTCCCCCATTGCGCCTGACGTCTTTTTTTCATTTTCCTCTTCTTTCACAATCCCCTCTGTCCTCGCCACATCCTCATAGGCCAGATTAGAGAGACGCGCATACGTTTCACACAGTTCTCCCATTGCGCAGGGAGAGGAGAGGTAACAGCAAAGCTTTAACTGCAGGATCTCCCTGCATGTCTCCATCAGCGTCTCGCAGCGTTCACACAGCCACTTCTCTTCCCGCTTCCTGGCAATCACCGCAATCTCCGTACCCATGCGCAGCACACTCTCCGCATTTTGATTCTCTCCCAGGATTTCTCCTGCGATATGAAGCACTGACTGCTGGATTTTCTCCTGATCCCATCTGGCGAGACGCATCTGAAAGCGCCGGATACTGATCAGAATCAAATGAAATTCCCGCCCCTCGCTCACCGGAAGATCAATTTTCGCAGCATCCTGCAGCAGCCTGTCCCACTGGTTCTGATATACTCCGCCGAGCAGATTCTCCCACAGATTGCGCTCCAGCTGCTCCCGGTTCTCCATCCAGTATTCCCCATACCGGCTCTTCTCCTGCACGCCTCTCTTCTTTGTAATTTTCCCGGCGAGACGCCTGAGCAGTTCTTCCATCTGCATAAAATCAAGAGGCTTGACACAGTACTCGCTCACATTCAGCGCTACCGCCTCCTTCGCATACTGAAACTGTTCGTGACTGGTGATAATAACCGCCTCGCAGTCCATTTCCTGTTCCCTGACCCATTTCAGAAATGCAATGCCATTTTCCCTCGGCATCTCAATGTCGCAGACAACAATGTCTATCTCTTTCTGCGTCATGATTTCTCTGGCCTGCGCCGCATGATAGGCCGCCAGTACAACAACCTCTTCCCCGGCAATTCTCTCCCAGCAGATCCTCTCCATAAGTGCTTTCACACTGTAATATTCATCGTCTACCAGCAATATATTCATCACTCAGATCTCCATTGGAACTGTCACCCTGACCGTCGTCTCCGGCTGATTCGCTATCTCAAATTGAAATGCCTCTCCGTAGAGCTCTCTGAACCTGAGAATACAGTTACGGATTCCGACTCCCTCTCCCTGCGCTTCCTCCCTCTCATAGCGGCCGTCGGCCAGTCTGCGCCGTATATCCTCCGGGAATCCCGGGCCATTGTCCGTAATTGTAATCACAACACGATTCCCGGAGAGAGCGCCGCCAATGGTCACACGCAGTCTTTCATTGCCGCCCATTCCATATTTGAACGTATTTTCCACAAGCGTATGGATCGCCATGGTAGGAATGCGGCAGGATAAAATTACAGGATCGATCTCCAGTTCACACTCAATACTGCCCGGATAGCGCATCTCCTGAATCAGGATATACTCCTGAAGATGCTTGATTTCCTCACTCAGCGTACAGACCATTTCTTTACTGCTGAATACATACCGCATATAATCCGAAAGGTAGCGGCACATCTTCATAATAACAGAATCCTCCCCCACGCTCGCCATGCTGTAAATCGTATTGATGACATTGAGCATAAAGTGAGGTCTGATCTGTGCGTTTCTGAACTGCATGAGAGCGTCCTTTTTCATCAGCTGCTCTTCGTAAACCTCTATTTTCAGATCCTTGATCCTGCCCGCCATCTCGTTCAGATGAGCTCCGATTTCTCCCAGCTCGACGACATAATTTTCCGTATCAACGCGCCGATCGAGATCGCCGCCCGCTATGCACTGTATCACCTCTGACAATTCTCTGATCGGACGGAGCAGATAGAGGCGCATATTTTTCAGGAGAATCGCCATAAGCGCCATGCAGAGCACACTGAATCCCGCCAGCAGAGCAAGCGGTAAATTGAACGCACGCAGAAACTGTGCCTCCCCTGTCAACACAAGAGAGAGCCCTTCCACCTGAACAAACGGACTGGAGATCGTAAGACTTCCCCATGCGCTGCGCACGAAAGCTCCACTTTCCACAGAAGCGCTGAAGTCTCCCTCTTCAATCAGATTTTCAGCCTCTGTGAGGAGATCCGGCACACGGCACCACGCCCCGCAGCAGACTTCTCCCTGCATGTAAAAGTACACCAGATACTCTTTTCCCTCCAGTGTAACCATCCGCCATCTGTTATGATCCTCCTCGCGCAGATTGGTTCGGGAGCTGTAATATTCCCGAATAGCGCTTCCCTCTTCATAGGTGCTTCGATCTGCGTTTCGATGCCACTGCTCTCTGTCCGTTGTATCTGAATAAATCCAGATGCCGGAAACATACTTTTCCAATAACAGGGTATTGTACAGAGTCTCCCGGATACGCTGCTCCGCGAAGAACGCCTCTCCCGGCAGGTTACAGAACTCCTGCGCGTACGTGGTTCCCAAAAACGACTGCATATAGGTCGCCACATTTCCCAGCTCCCGATCCACTTCCCCGGACAGGACTTCCAGAGAATTCTGATAATTCTGTTTCATCTGCAGATAAGTCACACGGGCAGAATAGCCGATAGTAATCGCAAAGATGAGAATTCCCATCACGACAACCGTCAATAAATAGGATACAATTTTATGATAAAGTGATTTCTTCATCCGCCAGATTTCCTTTTCTCTGCTTGTTGTTTCTGCAAATCTTTCTCCCTCCCGTAATAAACGGAAACTGTTCTTCCTTTCTGAAAATCCTGCAGCATTTCAATTTTCTTTCCATAATTTCCGGCAATCAGCCGCGCCTTATTTTCTGAAATTCCGTTCTCCACATAAAATTCCATCGTTTCGTTTACATCCGGCACGCAGGACAGATCAATGAGATCTGGGATTCTCACGTAAGAAAGCATTTTCGCCTCATCGGAAACGAAGGATGTCACCCGCGTAGCGGCCAGTTCCTCATAAGACTGTTCATAGACCGCATTGTAAAACATGGAATTTCCAGAATCGAAAATCGGCGCGCAGGAAATCACCTCCAACGTGTCCGGATTTCGCAAAATGCCAAAATTCCCCAAATGCCTGTCTGTATTTGTGATCAGATAATCACTCAGCGTCTGATACTCCATATCATTCCTCACAGACGATTCTGCGGCTCCTGCCGCAGTGCACCGGGCAATATAGAATTCATACATGGACATATCATTTGCTTTCTTCCCGCTTTCCACCATTTCATATGCCGGAATAAACTCCATGTCCACCGAAGTAAAATCCCTGCAAATACAGGCGGCACATCTGCCCTCTTCCTGAAAAGAAAGAGTGTACGCCACATAGTTTTCTTTTCCCTGCTTTCTGTGAAGATACGAAGCAAATGCCTCATTCACAGATTGCTGTTCGTCTATCGTTTCCCCGCTTTTATATAAAAACCATTCGCCATTTTGATTGACCCATCTTTTTTCCAGATTCCCTCCGAGCGTCGAATCCGGGTTCGTACTGTAACTTCCTTTTTTACCAGAAAAAACGACGGTATTCCCCGCTCCGGAATACAAATTAACATCCTTCCACGATAATGGAAGCTCCTCCGGACAAATCCAGTAGCAGTCGGACAGGGAAAGGGACAGATTTTTCATCATAAATTCTTCAGGACTTCCGCAGCCAGCCTCTTTTAACAAATCCGCCAGATCACTGCGCTTTTGCGGAATGGCGCGGTGATCCCACCATACCGCTATTTTTTTCAGATCCGCACCATATCCCGCAAACGGCATATGCTCCGGAACCAGAGGTGTTACGCCCTGCACCCGTCCTGTATCCGTGTTGATTTCCATGATTGCCGCGCTGATATCCTTATGTTTCAAAAAATAAGTTCCCGCTCCCACTGTCTGTCCCCTCTTTCATTACTATTACCCGCAACTGCCCAAATACTATTCCGTTCCCTCAGCCCTCTGTCACCTTCCTCAGTATCGTCTTCGTCCGCTCAACCGGATAGGGAACGGCAATACGGGCGTACTGACCGACGGAAACCACAACGCCCTCCGTCTCTTCATTGTCCACGCCAACAGGAACGATCACGCGGTCTTCGATCTGCAGGGCGCTGTCCTCTGCTCTGTATGCGTATGGCTTTTCAGAAAAGGGCAGCTTCACACTGCAGCATGTATAAACCGCTGTATCCTTTGCGATCTCTTCCTGCTTCTGCCTCCTGAAGCGGTTTCCCTGTTCGTTCATATTCCTCTTTCGTTTCGTACTCGTACGGATCAACGCCTGTGTCCTCATAATCCCCGCAGTATTGGCGCCAGCTGTATTTCGCCTCTTCCGGATCCTGCCCATCCGCAGAATCCATATCATCGGGCTCTGTATCGTCAGGTTCTGTATCAACAAACACACTGCCATGTGTATTTTTTCTGCCCTTTTGGCGGAACATACCAGAGGCGAGAAACAACTCTCCAAAACTCACTTTTCCGTCCCCGTTAAAATCAAACAATCCTCCGCCTCTGTGATTTCCGTTTCTGTTCACTGCCATGCCCCCTTTCTGCTCATCCCCTTTTTTCCATCATAAAGGTTCCGTTCCTGTCTGTCCAGCCTCGCCTATACTGTGTTCTCTCCGCCATGGCTGCCTAAAGACCGGTTATCAGTCAAATACTTTTCCGACGATTGGCGCAAAATAATTACGAGAGTTGGCCTTGAATAAATCCGCACAGAAAAACCGCCGTACAGGAGATCCCATACGGCGGCAGATAGTTTATTTGCCAAACAAGTCGCTATGTGTTCCAGTGCGGGCCAACGTCAGCACCAGTACATTACAACAATTCAATTTTCAGGCCGCGCTTGATTGCCCGTCTATAGTCTTTTTTGAAACCAGTCGTGTACTTGACGGTATACTTTGTTTTCCTCATTTTTTCAGGTCAGCAAACAACTCGTCAAGGTCATTATACCTACTCTTCCCCTCTCAGAATCTCCACCCTTGACAGAATCCCGAAAGGCCGCAGCTGCCACGCCTCGCTCCACTGACCGCCGCCCGTACGGTAGGAATCCGGTCCGTACCACTTGAATTCCGGGTCGCAGTTATGGAGCGTCCCGAACGTGTTGAAGCGGTTTCCATACGCCCTGATCCGCAGACTGTGCTCTCCCGCCGCTCTCCGGCCCAGTGCCAGCGTGTGCGGGGAGAATGCGATCACGCCCGCCTCTTCTCCGTCGATCCAGACCTCCAGAACCGGCGCGTTAAAGTGCGGCACCCGCACCTGAATCTCTTCCTCATTCTCCAGCACAAACCGCATCTCGTAGTCGATGCTGCCGCCGTAGAACGATAGTCCCTGTCTCGAAATATCTCCGAAAAACAGCTTCTCCGGCTCCGGCACGATTTCCGCCTGTGTGCCCCGCGCACAGACACCGAAGTTTCCGAGCAGATACAGATTTTCCAGATTGGTCTTTCTGCCGTACGGAATCACAAGCACCAACTCATTCCGCCCCTGCTGTAAACCGGGCAGATCAACAATGCGAAGGAAGGAATCGACGTACCAGTCCACGTTTTGTCCGCATTCGCCACCATGTCCTGTCTCTGTGTGCCCTTTCACTTCCCCGCCGTTCCAGTAGATGCGCGCCTTGTCCGGTCTCTCCATAGCCAGACGCAGGTGTTCCGTCGCAATCCGGGACTTCATTTCATAGCGCAGCGTGACGGTGTGCTCCTCCGGTGCATTCCGAATTCTCCACGGCTGCAGATAAGCGTCCTGCCGGTGCGGATAGCCCACGATGGTACGGATCTGATTATCGAGCCGCAGAATCTCCTCCCGCGCATGCCACTCGCCTTCGTCCAACTTCCACTGCGCCTGATCCAGCAGCAGGACGTTTGGCTCCGTTCTCTTCCCGCTCTCCGGCTCTCCGATGACAGCCAGAACCGTCTCCTTCAGCGGCGGCACAATCGGCACGCCCGCCACGAGTCCGTACGACTGGAGTACGCCTGTCTCTCCTTTTTGTTCCTGCGGCAGTTTCTCACTGCCGCCCTGCCCGTTATTCCTGCACGTCTTCGCGGTTTCTTCTGCCGCCTCCAGTTTCCAGAGCAGGCTGTCTTCGTGGTACATACGGCGTTTCACCACTGTCCAGCCGTTTTCACAGATTGCCGCCATCGGCCGGATTTCTCCGGAGAGTGCGTCGTACTCCGTCACATCCCAGTGACCGCGCAGACGGATCGTCATCTCTCCGCCCCGGTCTGTCATGTCGTTCTCCCGGCGCACGTGGCAGACGAACAGCCATCTGCAGCCGCCGTCCCTGCGCATCTGGTAAAAGAGGTTGCTGCTGCGCCGCCCGTCCGCGCCCCGGATTTCTATATCACGCTCCTCCTGCAGCGCCTGCTCCAGCGCATACGCGCTGTAGGGCAGTCTCTCCGTGCGCGCTGCCAGCTGCTGCGCCCTCTCACTCGGTACGCCGTCCACCAGAGCCGGAATCTCTCCCAGAAACATCACTCTTCCGCCCGCAGCCGCAAAGGCTTCTAACAGCTCCAGCGTCGTCGCGCGGATCGTGCGCAGTCCCGGCACGATCACAGTGCGGTAGCACATGCGGCCAACCCGGAGAACGGCGTTCTCCTCCACGCCCGTCTCTTCCTCCGGCAGCATCGACTCCGAGAGGAAATCAAAATCCGTCAGTCCGAACAAAAGCCAGTCGATCAGATCCCGGAAATTTGCGTCCATCTGATCGCGCAGCGCCCCTGTCTGTGCCACCGGCCCGTAGGAAATCCAGTACGACTCGATCGGATGCACCACCGCGACCGATACCTGCGCCTGCCCTCTCGTCATCGCCGTGTTCACCCGCGCGAAATAATTCTCAATATAAGAATACTTCTCCCACCACGGAGACTGGTAACTGATCGAAGCGGGCCAGTCACGCTTCGCCTCGCCCTCCATGGACATGAGCGCGAGATGGTGGCAGCGGATGCTCACCCCGAGCGCCGCCTGCCAGTCTCCCTGCAGCTTATGGCCTTTGAAGTCAAAATCCCAGTGCGTCACACCATACAGCTCGCTCAGCACGCCCTCTCTGCCCTTCTGACGCGCCACGCTGACAGCCTGCTTGAGCGTCGAGTACTCCGGATCCCCGCACAGAATATCAACGCCCGGCAGCTGCTGCTTCCGATAGCACCGCATCGCCTCTCCCAGCCGCAGCGTCTGCGAGTAAAGCGTCGGCTCCGACATATAATGTCCTGTCATCGCGATGTGATGCGCCTCGCACCAGTCGGCAATCGTATCCGAATACGCGCTGACAAACCGCTCCGCCAGATGGTCGTGATAATAATAGCGATGCACGCTCGCCCTGTTCTCCGGCCAGTCCCAGAGCAGCTCTGGCAGCACCTCCAGCAAATCGGTGCCGTAGCGCGCCGCAAAGGTTTCCGGCAGATCCTCGGTGTACGAGAGTGTCACATCCGCCTCGCTCTCCCCGTCCGCCAGCGCCATACTGCCCTTGATCTGCGGCTCATCGGTAAAAATAGCCGGAATCGACTTCCCGAATTCCTCCCCCAGTTTCGCATAATATTTCTCATGGGTCACTTCCAGAAAACGCCGGACCGCCTCCTGATTCATCACATCCACATACGTCTGATCGTTGAACCACGGCGACTCACGCATCCACTCCACATAGGCGATCCAAAGCCGTCCCTCCTGACGCTCTTCGATGGTCTCCGCCTGTGGCTCTGCACAGATTCTCCCGTCCACCGCCTGCCCCATTTTCCGGTTCAGTGCGACATTTTCCGCCTCATCATACGCCTTTCCACTCTTCTCCTCCTGCCTGTAGCAACGGTAGCTTTGCAGATAGCCGTCTCTGGTCTTGATCCGGTAGTGACACAGATAATACCCCGCAGGCTTTTCTCCCCGCGCCACGCTCGCCCAGAATTCCTCCCGGGATGCGCACATCCCCTCTTTTTTCTCTCTCGTCAGCAGCAGATGCTTGGCGCGAAACCGCCAGTCTTCCGTAACGATACCTCCCGCCGCCCCCGACGGATAGCGATCCTCGTCGTAGAGCCAGCAGAGCATCCCCCGTTCCTTCATCTGCTCGTCGGCATACTGCACCAGCCGCAGAAATTCCTCCCCCAGATACTCCGTCTCCAATCCGGTGCGCGGATGCAGATGCGCCCCGCCGAATCCCATCTTATGAAAAACAGAAATCTGCGAGTGGATCAGCTCCTCGCTGATCTCGCAATTCCACGACCAGAACGGCGTCCCGCGGTACTCTGCCGGCGGATTCCTGAAAATGTCCTGCGACAGTTCTTCTGTCTGATTCTCCTTATAAAGCATGGTCACCTCCCTGCCGCAGCTCGCCTGCGGCTCCGCGTGCAGAAATCCGCGCAGGCGGTTTCTGCGCTGCGATCATCAAAGCAGATAACTGTACGTTCCGCTGCCCACACATCTCTCCTCGCTGCCATCTGCTCTCAGCAGATGCGCCGTGACGTTCGGCGGGATCTGCACATCCGCCCGAATCCCTCCGTCCGCCTCTCTGTGCCACTCCACCTTAATTTTTCCATAGGGATGCGTCGTCCATGCCCGGACCCAGTCCACGCCCTCCACCGGCTGCGGACAGATCCTGATCTCTCCCATCGGCAGTCTGCTGCGGACGAGTTCCATCCCGCCGAGACCTCCGTAGAACCACTCCTCGATGCTGCCCAGCATCAGGTGATTCTGCGAGCCGTGCGGATGAGCCGGATCCGGACCGTCCCATTCCTCAGTCAGCGTCGTCGCCCCGTGCATGACCTGATAGCCGTAACCGGGCGTCTCCGTGATGTCCGTCATCTTTCCGAGCAGATCGGACATTCCATATTTCATCAGCGCCGCCACGAGGAAGGGATGGCCGACATCGCCCGCCGTCACGGCGTAGCCCCGCTTTGTCACATCCTCCCGCAGCACTCTGGCCGCGCGCTCCTCCATCTCCTCCGGCACCAGTCCGGTGATCAGGCTCATCGCCTGCGCCGCCTGACTTCCGTTCGCGTACCGCGCCGTCTGATCATCGAGAAACTGGGCGTTATACTCCGTACGGACGCGCTCTCCCCGCTCCCGGTACTCCTGCGCGTCCTCTTCCTGTCCGAGCAGCTGCGCCAGCGTCTCCATCACACGCAGATCATAGTAATAAATGCAGGTCGCCACGACGGGAACCGGCGTATTCTGGGAATGCGGCGTGCATGGGCCGATGTCGAGCCAGTCCCCCAGTCCGTGGTGCAGCATTTCATGGTGGGTTTTGCCCGCCAGATACAGCAGATAACTGCGCATGGCCGGATAATGGCGGCGCGCCAGCGACAGATCCCCGTAGCGCAGATAGCAGTACCACGGATTCAGAATGATGGCGCTTCCCCACTCCGGAGAGTCGAGAAATCCCTTGTGCCATTTGTCAAACCCGGTCACATACTCCGGGCAGATATCCGGCACCAGGCCGCTCTCCCTCTGCGCGTCCTCCATATCCTGCTCTACCTTGCCGTAAAGCGCCTGTACCTGCAGGTTGTACATGATCGAGGGGCCGATCAGGTGCGTCTGCTCCAGCCAGCCCAGCTTCTCCCTGTGAGGGCAGTCAGTAAAATAGCTCTTCGTATTGCTCAGGATCGCCTGCAGAACGATGCCGTGAATGCTGTTGTACAGCGGATTGGAGCAAAGGAATTCCCCGCCTCTGTCCAGATCCGGATAAATAAACTCCCCGTCAAACCGCAGGATCTCAATGACACCGCTCTGCTCTCCTTCCCCGGCGCAGGGCGACGCCCCCCGCACCTCCACATAGCGGAAGCCCGTATAGGTAAAATCAGGGGCAAACTCCTGCTCCCTCTCCCCGTTCAGAATGTAAGTCCACGCATATCCCTTTCCGGTGACGCGCTGGTCCACCCGTCCCTCCGGCGTCAGGATCTCTCCCGGCGTCATCACGATTTTATGCCCCGCGCTCTGTCCGTCCGTGCACACACGAATCCGCACCCAGCCTGAGAAGTTCGTGCCGAAGTCACAGCGCCAGACGCCCGGCTCGATTTCCTTCCACTCCTTCGGCTCATACGTCTGCATCACCTTCATCGGTTCCATCGGCATGGCGCGCAGCTTCCCCTTCGGCGGCTCGACGCGGCGCGCGGACTCCGCGAACTCCTCCCGCTCTCCCGGCATCGCATACGCCGGGTTCCACAGCCGCCCGTCGTAATCCTCTCCGCCGTAAATACAGCAGAACCGGATCGGGCTCGGCGCCATCCTCCATGATTCATCCGAGACAATCGTCTCCCCTGTTCCGTCCTCATACACCACTTCCAGTTGCGCGAACAGCTTGCATTTTCCGTAAGAGCGCTCATAGTAGACGTAGCGCCCGCCCGGCACGTTGAACATGCCGTCCCCGAGCTTGACCAGAATCGCATTCTCCTCTGCGAGCCTCTCCGTCACATCATACGCCGTATAGAAACAGGTTTTATCGTAATTGCTCCATCCCGGCTCCAGCACATGATCCGACACTGTCTCGCCGTTGATCCAGCAGACGAAATGCCCAAGACCGCAGAGATAGAGCCTGGCACGCCTCACCTTTTTGCCGCAGGAGAATGTTTTGCGGTACAGATGATAGACGTGATCCTCCTGCTCCCCGATAAAACAGCCCTTCCAGTCCTCCGGCTGCAGCAGCCCCGTCTCGAAGAAGGACTCCGCCCGCAGCTCCCGGTCCGTCCGGCACGTCACGCTCCACAGATACCTCGTATCGGAGCGCAGCGCTTCCCCCGCATAGGGAAGAGAGGTCATTGCACCGCTCGCAATCTCTCCACTGTCCCAGAGCACATTCCCTTCGTGGCTCTTCACCTCGATCCGGTAGCTCTTCTGATAAATGTTCTCCTCGTCTCCTTCAATTCTCCATGAAAAAACGGGACTGACAGCATCCACATTGCCGTTGTCCCGTAACTGATTCGTCCTCAGATCTGTGATTCGCATAATGACCCTTTCCGCCGCAGTCTGTCTGCAGCACTGCGATCAGAACTCCACAAGTGGTTTCTGATCGTCTCTCTCCGGGCGCTTCCTGCCTGTCTGCTGCAGGCCGCCCTTTTCGTTCATTATACGGAGGAAATTCTGATCTTTGTATAGAAAAAAAACACATCCGCTATGCACTTTTTGTATATTGTCAGAGGTTACGGTCTGCCAATCAGCAATAATTACACACTATGCGCATCTCCATATTTTTCCAACAATTGAGACACTCTCTCCATTGACTCAATTTCTGCAGAGGCCAAAAGATGTATCATACTCGATATATCTCCATTTCGGTCAAAGAGCCGGAATGCCTGACGATATTTTCCCCGCGCACTGATCGAAACAGGGAGCATACCATTATTGACAAGTTGCTGATTCAAAATCACTCTTCCACATCTTCCATTCCCATCGATAAACGGGTGTATACGCTCAAATCTCATATGCTGCAACGCCGCTTCCTCAAATATTTCCTTGATGGAATCGCGCGAAAAATTGGCAGTTTCCATGTACGCTTTCATAAGCGATGGAACTTCCTTCGGGTTGGGGGGAAAGTATACTGCTTCTGCCAGATTACCGATATACACCTCTGTCTCCCGATAACCTCCTGACGTTTCCATCAGCTCGCCGTTTACGCGCTTTACCCATTCTTCAGAGATTTCTTTTTTCCCCAGTGGTAAAAGAAATCTCTGGATAGCCCGAAACAGGTTCTTCGCCTCCTGATATTCCGAAAAAGTGTGACCTGCGCGCACTTCATCATAATCAATCAGCGATACAGTTTCATCCAGACTCAGCGTATTGCCTTCCAGTGCATTGCTTGACCAGCAAAAGCGGCGGGCAAAGTCATCCGCAAACGCCTGCATAACGATGGGCGTGGTATGAAAAACCTGCGCAGAGGAATCCCGCCTCTCTGCCAATATTTGAAAAAGCGAATCATTATTTACGAGAGCACTCATGCCCTTCTTCACCTCCATCAAACTTTACCGACAATTACAAATAGTATACCATAGCTTCAGGAATCGCGTCATTTCTTCTCAAACGCCTCTTTCTTCCCACTTTCTTCGGCGCTGCAGCACCCGCTATTTGCGCACTCTAAAAAACAGACGCCGCCCCTCTCCATCCGGGACAACGCCTGTTCTCTTATTTGCCGGCTGCCTGCGCAGCCGCCTGTCTGTCTTATTACTTCACAGTCTTCTCGTTCATCGTCTCGAGGATGCTGTCGAAGTCGTTCGTGGTCTGGCTCTTGACATCGTCGATGTATGCCTGCCATGCCTCGTCGTCGTCGATATCGCGCTCACCGGTGATGAACTGCAGTGCCAGCTCTTTGACTCTCGTCTCGCATGCGCCGCTGTAGGAGAGCTCTGCCTTATCCGTCTGCTCCTCCGGAGAGAGGTATGCCACCGGCGGTCTGTCGTACGGGGAAATGGAATCCTCTCCGCCGTTTGCATCAGACTCTACCCAGTACTTACCCTCATAGTAGCCGTTCGTCTCGTTCCACCAGGGTTCCGGCAGGGAAGCAACGTCAAGCATCGCGTTGAAGTCGATCGGGTTGAACGGAACACCGGTTCTGCAGACCGAAGATGCCGTAAGACCGTACTTACCGGATTCGGTTGCCGGCTGATCGCTGTCCATGATCGCATCGACAAAGGTCTTCTCGCCGTCTGTCTCGGTATAGGTCTCGCCCTCGATACCCCAGTTCATCAGGTTAACCATGTAATCAGAGTACTGATAGTCGATCATCGCCACTACATATTCCGGATACTCAGTCTCTGCTCCGACATAGATGCCCATGGAGGAATTCAGGGACTTGCCGGGCTGTCTGGAACCCCACTTCCACGGCGTGCCGTACTCCTCGTCCTCAGGAAGGAACGCAAGGCCCCACTCCATCGTCTCGTCCGTCTTTGCCGTGTTCCAGCTCGCTACAGAGCCTGCCCAGAGAGTCGGGCAGATAGCCGCCACATTCGTGGTTGCCTTGACCTGAGACTGGTTGAAGTCCGCGGTGCCGAACTCAGGATCGATGTAGCCCGCCTCATAGAGGGAGTTCAGATACTGCAGCATCGTACGGAAGTTGTCCTCGATCGGTCCGAATACCCACTCCTCGCCGTTGTAATAAACGCAGTCCCAGGTGTGGAAGATACCGACGAATCCTCTGTAGATCGGATAGTCCTTCGTGCTGTTCATGATAACGTAGTCCACATCCAGCGTGCCGTCGTCGATCTTATCCTTCATATCCGCGCAGAGCTGCGTGAACTCGTCGAGCGTCGTTGCCGGCTCCCAGCCCTGCTCCTGCAGGATGTCGAAGCGGTATGCAAACGCCGTGAAGGACTGTGCGCCCTGAATGTCATCCGGATTGTAGAAGCCGTCCATGAAGTAGTACATGGAGCCGTCCTCATTCTTTGCGTAATCCTGACCGCCGTTCGTCGCGTTCATGTAGTCCGGATAGTAAACCATGTAATCCGTGTAGTCCGCAAGGTTTAACACCGTGCCGTCCTCGCCGTACTCGTTGACCGAAGCGCCCTTCGTCACCGTCGCCGCATCCGGAACATTGCCGGACTGCAGGACGACCAGCTCATTCGCCGAATAATCCACTGCGGGCGTTCTCGTCCATGTGATGTCGAGCGTGCAGCCAAGATACGCTTCCATTCTCTTCTGCCACTCCTCCTGCACGAGAGTTCCCTCGGAGGACTGCTGATAATCCGCGATGCTGATGTTTAATTTCAGCGTGCCATCCGGCAGTTCCGGCAGTTCGATGCCGTTGCTCGCCGCCGTCGCAGCCGGGTCGTTCTTGTCCGCATCGGACACCGCGACCTCGATTGTGGTCTGTGCCGCAGCCGCTCTCTCCGCCGCGCTGCCTTCCTCATCCGAACCGCCGTCCGACGATGCGGATCCGCCGCAGCCTGTCAGCACACCGGCCATCATCACCCCTGCCAGTGCCAAAGCAAGCAGTCTCTTCAAACTTTTGAACTTCATACTGTTCTCCCTTTCTTTTGCTTTTATTTCACTCACTGCGCGGATCTGTTCCGTTCCGTGCAGTGGAGCTGCCCATCTTATGTTCTTATGTTTTCCGGCCGGAAGCATTCCTGATCTGTTCCGGCATCCTGATCTGTTCTGACCTCTGCCGCCATACGGGACAGCTTTTCATCAGCCCTTAACCGCACCGATCTGCACGCCCTGTTCGAAGAATTTCTGGATGAACGGATAGACCAGAAGGATCGGTCCGATCGTCGCGATAACGCATGCATACTGCACGTTCAGCTGGTTCAGCGCACCGTTGCTGATCGCCGTCTGCGCCGCATCCATATTGGAGATTCTCGAGGTAAACATAATCTTGCGCAGGATCATCTGAATCGGCTGCTTGTCCGGATTGTTGATGTACAGCAGCGCCTCATAGTAGCTGTTCCACACCGTCACGACCGAGAAGAGTCCGAATGTCGCGTACAGCGCCTTGGAAAGCGGCACATAGATCTTCGTCAGGATCTGGAACTCTCCCGCTCCGTCGATGCGGGCCGCCTCTCTGATCTCCTGGGCGATTCCCTTGTAGTACGCCCGGTACAGGAATGTGTTGTACGCCGTCACCGCGTTCGGCAGGATCAGTGCCCACCAGGAATCATACAGACCGAGGTTCTGAATCAGCAGGTAGGTCGGAACCGTACCGCCGGAGAAGAACATCGTGATCAGCATGAAGACCGCCAGCGGCTTCTTTAACACAAAGTCCGGAATCATCATGACGTAAGCCAGCAGCGAGGTCATGGAGAGACTGATAACCGTCGTCGCGATCGCGATGATGACCGTGTTGCCGTACGCCCTGAAAATGTTCTGCCCCTCGAGCAGGAGCTTGTATCCGTCGAACAGGATCTCCTTCGGATAGAAGGTAACCTGCCCCGTTGTGATCATGCGGTTGCTCGAGAGCGAAACCGCAATTACGTTCAGGAACGGATAGATGAATACGATACAGATGAGCACCATGAAAATCGCAAGCGCCACATCGAATACCCTGCTGCCGATATAAACTTTATTTTTTGGCATTTTCTGTTTCTGTGCTTTTGCCAGAGCCATTTCTACCTCCCTGCCGCAGCTTGTCTGCGGCACTTTCTATCTCCTGATAAAATCCGGATCTCTTTCCAGTCGTATTGTATTTCTCCGATTACCACAGGCTGTTTTCCGGATTGATCTTCCGCGTGATCTGGTTCGCGGCAAAAACAAGCGCAAAGCCGATGATAGAGATGAACAGGTTGACAGCCGTCGCATAGGCGAACTTGCCTTCCACGATACCTTTCTGATAGACGAATGTTCCGATGACGTCCAGCTGACTGCGGTTCGTGTCGTTCTGCATCAGGAGGATCTTGGTGTAATCCTGGTTCAGGACGTTACCGATATTCATAATCAGCAGAACCGTCGTCGTCGGGATGATGGTGGGCCACACGATGTGCTGCACCTTGTGCCAGCGGTTCGCCCCGTCGATGTTCGCCACATCGTAGAGCGTCGTATCCACGTTGGCCAGCGCCGAGAGGTACATGATGGAACCCCATCCCACAACCTGCCACACGGCGGAACCGATGTAGAAGAGCAGGAAGTACTCGCTGCCGTTGTTCATATCGACGCGCTCCAGACCGAAGAAGCTGCGGATGTTATTGAACAGACCCTCTGTCGAGCCGAAGCCGTTTAACATGGAGCAGATTACCACCACCGAGATAAAGTGCGGGATGTAGGAGATCGTCTGCACCGTCCGCTTGAGCCACTTGTTTCTCACCTCATTTAAGAGGAGCGCGAATCCCAGCGTCGCCGGGAAGGTGAAGAGCAGGCTCAGCACGCCGACTTTAAATGTGTTCCAGATAAGCTGTCCGCTGTTTACATTTTTGAAAAACGTGGCAAAATTCTTATAAAAAGGATCGAGCCAGTCGCTCCCCCATACGCCCTTGGAGGCTTTGTAATTCTTGAAGGCGATCAGAATCCCGTACATGGGAACGTATTTGAAGATGATCACCATAATCACCGGGGCCAGCGCCATCAGCACCAATACTCTTTGTTTCCACAGCAGCTGCCAGAAGGTCTTCTGCGTTCCGGCCGCCGTCACTGTCGCGGAAGATTTTGACTTTTTCGCCATCACTTTTCACTCCTTTTCGTTTGTGTTAGTATTATTATAGGTTTCAAACATGGGATGTTGTATGGCGGAATCATAAAACTTTTATGTAGATTTTAGATATTCTTTCTGTTTTACCGTTTCCTTATGGAAAAAACTTATATTTTTTTGAGTTTTTTCCATGCCGTTTTTCCATAAAATTCATCCGATGTTCGGCAGACTGACCTGTATCTGTAAAAAACCTCTGTGCTTTGTCGGCAATTTGCTGTATGATAAATAGAAACTCTGTAGAATTTCACCCGGACACCCCTCTTTCCTGATATCTGAACCAGCCGGACAGAGACGGTGTTCATCATCCCACCTTGCAGAACAAGGAGTCCGTATGCGACGTTTCTTTTCTTTTATAAAATCTTTTATTAGGAAGAAACACTTTCTCCCGCTCACCGCGCAGTTCATCGCTGCGATTGTGATTTTCACCATCGCCACGGCGGGCATTGTCTTTTTTAATATCCGGGATTACCGGCGCCTGCAGGATATCCTGCTGCGCCAGAGCCTTGATTCCTACTCCGCCCAGCTCGCAAGGGCGACGACCGACGCCTACGAAAGCTATGAGAATATCTGCTACAGCGTCGCCTACAGCCCGATTGTCCACAGCTATCTGACGAGCGGCTCCGCGGAGGATTCCTACTATTATTATGAGCAGCTGGAAGCTCAGCTGAGCAGCACGGCCATGCTCAGCCCCTATATCGTCGATATCGCCGTCTATGGCTCTGACGGCTCTTTTGCAGCGCTGACCGGATCCCGCAGCAATTATGAGGAATTCACCGCCTCCCTCGCTCATTCCCGTTTTGCCTATCAGTCGGTCGGAACCGCCGACGTGCACCAGACGCTCTGCCACGTTCTCGCCATGCCGATCTACTCCCTCGGCACCGGGAACAGCCGGTATCTCGGCATTCTCTTCCTCGCCGTTGATCCGGGCAGCCTGCTGGGCAGCTCGCTGCAGAATCACACGGCCGACGCCGTCCCTTCTATTCTTTTTGCGGACAGCGAGGGAGCTCTGCTCTATGGCGATACCTCTCTGTATCAGAGCCTGCTCTCCCTTACACCGGAGACGCGCGAACAGTCCTCCTTTTCCCTCTATGACAGGGAGGCAGATACCGAATATCTCGTCAGCCGCAGCGCGATCTCTCCCATCAGCCATACGCTCTATATTCTGCTCGACAAGGGCAGCGTGACCGCGCAGGTCGGCCAGATCGCCTCGCACCTGCTGCTCAGCGTCGGCGTGATGGTCGCTCTGCTGCTGCTCTTCCTCTTCGTCTCCTACCATCCGCTCGTGAACTCTCTGCATCAGCTCACCGGCATTATGAAGGAGATCTCCACCGGCGACCGGCGCGCTGTCAAGGACGGCGTCTCTATCCGGCAGGGCCTGATCGGCTCCACCGAGATCCGCGATATCGCCCGGGCCTTCGAGGAGATGCTGACGGAGACGGACCGGCTGAACCACACGATTTTTGACACCTACACCCGCATGTACGAGATCGAGGCCAGTAACCGGAAGACGGAAATCGCCTTCCTGCGCAGTCAGATCAACCCCCACTTTCTCTACAACACGCTGACGATGATCTGCGGCATGGCGGCGGAGGGCATGACGGACAAAATCATCTCCGTCACCGGCGCTCTCTCCTCCTTTTTCCGCTACAGTATCAAGGGAAGCGATCTCGTCCCCCTGCGGGAGGAAATGGAGATCGTCCGCTCCTATCTCATGATTCAGGAAGAGCGGTTCGAGGGCCGCTTCTCCACCCGGTACGAGTTCTCGGAGGATTCCTGGGACTGTCTGATTCCCCGCATGATTATCCAGCCCCTCGTGGAAAACGCCATTGTCCACGGTCTGGAAAACAGCTTAAAGCCCCACGGAGAGCTCCTGATCGGGGCGGGCCGCAACCCGGTGCACGGCTATCTGGCCATCTGGGTCTTTGACAACGGCGTCGGAATGCCGCCGGACAAGCTCGAGAGCCTGCGCGCCTCCGTCGCCGCCGCCTCTGAAAACACAAAGGAGGGAGACGCCGCCGGACACCTCGCAGCTCTCGACGCCAAGCACCACGACAGCATCGGCATCCTCAATGTCAACAGCCGAATGGTGCTCTATTACGGAAACGACTATACGATTATCATTGATTCCGAGGAGGGCGTCGGCACGAATTTCCAGCTGCGCATTCCCTATCAGACCAGAAAAGAGGAACAGGACCATGTATGAAGCAATTGTCATCGACGATGAAAAATGGGTCATCAAAAGCCTGATCGCCACGATCAAAAATCAGGACTATTTCCAGATCACGAAGGAGTTCTACGACGGTCTCTCCGGACTGGAATACATTCGCGCCAACCAGCCGGATCTCGCCTTTGTCGACGTCCGTCTGCCCGGCATGGGCGGTCTCGAAATACTGCAGGCTGCCCACACCGAAGGGCTGCGCACTCTCTTTATCATGATCAGCGGACACGCTGAATTCGCCTATGCCCAGAAAGCCATGTTCCACAACGCGATCGGCTACTGCCTAAAGCCCTTCTCCCGGAGCGAACTGACCGATTCCATGCAGAAGGCTTATCAGCTGCTCGAGGAACGCCGCGAGGAGGAAGAGGCCGCCGCTGCGGAACAGGCCGCGGAGGAGAGCGCCGACGTGTTCGTCCCGACGCACCTGACCTCCTCCCACAAGTCCGTTCAGAAAATGATCGACTACACGGAGCAACATTACCGGGAGGACATCTCCATTCAGGATCTGGCCTCCTATTGCGCGATCAACGCCAACTACGCCAGCCAGATCTTCAAGCAGGAGACCGGCATTACTTTTATCAGCTACCTGACGAACCTGCGCATCTCCTACGCTGCGTGGCTTCTCGTGCACACGGAGCAGACCGTCTTTGCGATTGCGACGCAGTCCGGGTACAGCGATTATTTCTACTTTGCCAAGGTATTCAAGAAGGTCAAGGGCTGCACGCCCAACGCCTACCGCAAGGAACAGGAGAATTCCGCTTCTACCCCCCACAAAATTCCGGAATCTGACTGAATATTTCCACTTTCGCCGCCAGAAAGGTGACAGATCTGCCGTCTGTCGATCATTTACGGCTCCTTTTATTCTCCGTCTTATATTTTTTTACTACAGCAGCTTCAGAAGGGAGTTACCCAGTTATGTTCTCTGTTACAAAATTAAAAAATTCCGCTTTTGCTCTGTCTCTCATTCTCTTCCTCATCCCTGTTCTCTCCGGCTGCGCCTCCTCACCGAATGCACAGGGACCGGATCGCTCTGTTCTGCCGGAGTCCCTGCAGAGCCTCTCCTTTGACGAACATCTTGACATCAGCATCGGCTACTGGAATATCGACGAGATGGCAGCCGCATCGGAGCCGGACGCCGTGACGCAGTATATCGAAGAACTTTTTAATATCACGATTCACCCCGTCTCTGTCTCATGGTCGAATTATAAGGAGCGTTACCAGATACTGAGCGCGACGGACTCTCTGCCCGACGTTTTTGCCACGCTGACCATTTCCTCCAATGACAGCAACGACTCCGCCCTGTATGAGGATATGATTCAGTCCGGCTCCATCCGCCCGCTCCCTGACGACCTCTCCTCCTATCCGCAGCTGGAACAGATCCTCTCGTCCGTCTCCTATACCCGGTATTCCGACGGACAGTTCTATGCGATTCCCCGCGTCTCGTTCACCGACGAGATTCTGGGGTCGACGGACGCCGCCCTTCTGGTGCGCCGCGACTGGATGGACGCCCTCGGCATTTCCGATCCGCAGAATTTTGACGAGTTCGCCGCCATGGTTTCCGCCTTCGCCCACGACGATCCGGACGGCAACGGCATTAACGACACCATCGGCTACAACGTCAGCCCTCTCTCCGCGCTGGGCAAATGGGTCATGCTCGGCATCGCGCCGCAGTGCAACACCTATTCCTGGATCGAACAGGCGGACGGCCGCTTTGTTCCCTCCTGGACGAACGACGCCTTCACCGAGGTCGTGCGCTGCTACCGTCGCCTCTATGAGGAAGGCGGACTCGATCCCGAATTCTACTCCAAATCCTCCGAAACCGTCAGAGAGGACTTCGCCTCCGGCCGCCTCGGCGCGCTGGAATACAAGTCCTCTCCCTCCGCCCTGATGGAACTGAAACAACAGTGGGACGCACTGAACGAACTTCCCTTTGAGGAGTGCGTCGACGTGCTTCCCATTTTCCCCTCCTCTGACGGCGTGCGCTATTCCAATTCGAGCAGCGTGTTCTGGTCGGAATCCTACATCTCCTCCTCTGCAGACGACGCCAAGGTGGAGAGAATCCTCGCCCTCTTTGAATACCTTCTCTCGGAAGAGGGACAGAATCTCTGCCACTACGGTCTGGAAGGCGTCGATTATGAACGGGAAGCGGACGGCTCCCTCACCTGTCTGCTGGATACGGAAGGTACGGATCTCACAAGCGTCCTGATGGAGAAATATCCCTCCATCATCCTCTTCAACGGTATCGCCAGCTGGGGCGGCGGCTGGAGCGACTTCGAGGTCAACGAAATCAACGCGCTTCGCTACGGCGAATCCGCCGTCCGCCTCGCCAGCCAGTCCGCCGCGTGGAACCGGGACAACACGACGCAGATCAGCCGCCCCTACGCCTTCCTGAACGCCCCCAAGGAACCCACCGATCAGTTCAGCACCTCCGCCGCCTTCTCCGCCTTCGTCCGCTGTATCATCGGCAATGACGATCCGGCGCAGATGTGGGAAGATGTGCTGGAGGAAATGCGCGCCGGGGGACTGGAGGAGTATATCGACCGGCAGAACGAATCTTATCATTAAAGATAAATTTACCGGGAGGAACAGGATCCTTCGTCATCCTGTCTCTCCCGGCAACTCTTATCTATCCGAATATCGCTTCGAAATTATGTCTCTGTCCCCTTACTTACTCCACCTTCAGCACATACGCCAGTTCGCAGGGCTTCTGCGCAGGTGCCTCGATGATCAGCTCCTCTTCCTTTCTCGTGAACTTCAGTTCCTGATCAACACCGATCATCCGGACGCTGCGGATCTCCCGCTCAAGCGACCCGCCCCGGCGCAGCGAGCGGATCCGGAACTTCCCGTCCGCAGGCCAGCCCATCGCGATCGCATAGAGCGTGTCCCCTTTCGTCGTAAACCGGTAATCCCTCGAGGAGAAGGTTCCCTCCTCCATACCGGCCTCATCGCCCTGAATCACCTGCTTCTTGATCTTCTCCACATCGTACTCGGTATCCGCCACCGCGGTCGGTCCCTCTGCCGCTACCGCAAACGGGCGGCTTCCATAGATCGCCTCCCCGTTCAGGGCGAGCCACGCGCCGATCTCCCGCAGAATCCGCACCGCCTCCGGATGGAACGATCCGTCCGCATACGGCCCCACGTTCAGCAGGAGATTGCCGTTCTTGGAGACGATGTCGCAGAGCTGATGCACGATTCTCTTGGCTGACTTATACTTCGGCTCCTGCACCATGCACCATGTGACGTTGTCCTCCAGCCTGTCGTCCGACTGCCACGGGAAGGGCTTGGGATCCGCGAACTGCCCTCTCTCGAAATCATAGACGCCGATTCCCTCCGGGAAATCCTCCTGCTTGTAGGTGATGATCCCGTCCTGCTTTCCAAGGGTACGGTAATAGTAGTCCGCAATGTCATACCGGTGCGCCTCGTCGATGATACATGTCCGGCTGTCGAAATAGACCGCGTCGGGATCGTACTTCTCCATCACCTCCCAGACCTTGTCGCGCCAGATATTGCAGAACTTCTCGTCCGGATAGCGGTACGGCAAGTAACGGTTCGTCTCCAGTGGAAGCGCCGGTCCGTAGTAAATCTCGTTCGCCGGATCATAGACGTCCGCCTCATTGTCCGTGGACATGAACCATCCCCACAGCCACTGGTGATGGAAGGTCGCCAGCGTGCGGATTCCCTCCTCCCGGAACGCCTCGAAGCACTCTCCCACGATATCCCGCTTTGGCCCATAATTGACGCTGTTGACGGGATTGACCTTGCTGTCCCACAGAGAGAAGTTGTCGGAGTGCTCCGACACCGGCCCCGCATATTTCGCGCCGGACTCCTTCACGAGCTGCGCCCACTCTTTTGCGTCGAATTTACTGCCCGTCATCATCGGGTAGAAATCCTTGTACCCGAAATCATGAAGCTTTCCGTACTTCTCCTCGTGATACCGGTTCTGCTCCAGTCCCTTGGCATACATATTCCGGGAGTACCACTCGTTCTGATAGGCCGGTACACTGTACGGCCCCCAGTGAAAGAACAGGCCGAACTTCGCGTCCCGAAACCACTCCGGCGCCTCTCTGCGCACTTCATTCCAGTTGATCTGTGTCATTATTCCTCCTTACCGGAGCACCTTGCCGTCCTCCCACGCCGGAAAATCCTTACGGCTCCTTTCCGACAGTCCCCTGCAAAGATCGCTCCGCTTCTCTCCCAGACTCTGAATGAAACATCTTCATCCATATAGTAATTTACCTGTTATGCCTTCAATTCCGCAACCGGCCGCTTATAGAATGACAGCGGCGGCAGGAACGTCACCTCATCGATCACCGGCAGACGCACGGGATCCGCCTCCCAGGCAAAGGATAAGAGCGCGTCTTCTCCCGCGCTGCGCTCCAGTTCCAGATACAGACGGTTCTTGTCCTCCCGGTTCGCCCGGGCGCTGCGAATTCCGATCGCCCCATGCGCATCCTCCAGCAGGAAGCCGCTCTCCTTCCCCTCTGCCGTAAAGAGCTGCAGGCAGTTCTTCACATGGGAGAAGGTCAGCTCCATCCAGATTCCGGACAGCCCCAGCTCCTCTTTCTGTGTCTCATCGACCTCTCTGATCCCGGTCAGCGCGGGCGCTTCGAACTCCTCCGCTCCGTGCAGGACCGCCGCACACTGCTTCGCCAGCTTCTCTCCCAGAGCAACATTCGCCTGGGCGCTGTTGTGAATCCCGTCGCACAGACTCAGATTTGTCGTCGAGAGGACGTGAACGCCCGGAATCTCCAGCGCCGCCACTCTCTGGGCCTCCCGCACCATGCCCCAGCACTCGTCGTGCAGTCCGTTGATCTGCCGGTTCAGCTGCATGGTAAAGAAGGGAATCTCATAGCCCACTTCCCTGCGCACCGCCTCCACAAAGTCGCGGAAATGCTCCAGATAATGAGCCGCCGGTTCCGGGTCGGTGTCAGAGCACCCCTGATACCAGAGCACCCCCGTATAGCGCCCGCCCGTCTGCCGGATCTTGTCGGTCATATTCTGATAGAGATCACCGTCCGCCGGATTCCAGCGCTGCATCGACGATCCGCCCAGCGCCGTCTGGATCAGTCCCACCGGTCTTCCGGTCAGCTCGTAATACTTCTTCCCGAAGGAAAGATACGGGGAGACGCCGGGCACCCCCATCTCTTCATTCGGCAGCGTTCCCGCATCCGTGCTCTCATTCATCGGATGGCTGGCCAGATCCCAGCGGCTCCGGTTGCGGTACAGATGCACGCACAGGTGCGGCGGATCAGCGCAGTAATCCCGGCTGTATCCCGCGGAGTTCGACTGCCCCGCAATGAGGAAGAGATCGCCCACGCACAGATGAAGCACACAGTCTCCCCGGTAGAGCCACGTCAGGTTCGGCTGCGTGCTTCTCGTCTCCAGACTCGTATCGATCCGGTACGGGCCGCCCGCCGGAATCTCGATCTCCGTCTCAAATGTCCCCGTAAACTTCTCCCCGTCCACCACATCGATCTGCGCCGCCCTCGTCCAGGGCAGCACCGTCATATTATCCTCTTCCCGCATCACACGCACGATGGGAACCGCGGAAACCACGCCCACCTCTATCGCCGCCGGATGCACGCGGTAGGAACCCTCCAGACGGATTCTGGCGGTTCCGTTCTCCTGCTGCACGACCTCCCAGTCCACAGGACGCTTTGTCAGTGTTATTCCATGCATACTCGCATCTCCTCCATTCATATAGGAAGATTATAAGTCTCTCATCTGCGGAGCCATATGCGAATTTCTCACCCGTTCTATGGAAATTTCTTGAATCATAAAAGAATCCTGCGCAGCAGGATTCTCCGCCTGCGGCGGGTCGCATCAGCGACATTCTTCCATTCCGCCGCAGTGCGATCCTCGCGATGGACATCCTTGCCTTCGGCTATATCCTTCCCACTACCGGGCGGATTCGGGACTTTCACCCGTTAGAAACGTGCGCCGCCGGGCGCACATATAAAAAGCCCCTCCGGGAAGTCTTACTCCCGGAAGGGCCTGCTGCCTTACCAATTCTCTATTTCAAATTCCATATTTCAACTTCTCTATTTTCCTGTCTGCACGCATTTACTGTGGCAGGGCAGGGATTTCTGTACCGCACGCGTCCTGTCTGCCCATTCTCACGGCTTGATGACGAGGTTCACGATCTTACCCGGCACATAGATCTCCTTGACGATCGTGCCTGCGGCGCGCTCTCCCAGTTCCTCTTTGGCTCTGGCAATCGCATCCTCCTTGGAGATGTCCACCGGCAGTGTGAGCGTCGCCCGGAGCTTGCCGTTGATCTGGACTGCGATCTCCTTCTCGTCCTCCTTCATCGCCTCCGCATCCGCCTGGGGCCACGCCGTGTGGAACACGGAATCCGTGCCTCCCAGCCTGCTCCAGAGTTCCTCGGAGACATGGGGTGCGAAGGGAGCCATCAGCTGTACGGCCGTCCGCAGGGTCTGCAGATCGACGCCGCCCTTCTTCGTCAGATCGACCATCTTGTTGTTGTATTCCATAAATCCGGAGATAACCGTATTCAGGCTGAAATTCTCCAGACGCATCGTGATGTCGTGCACCATCTGATGACGGAGCTTTAAGAGCTGCGGCGTCTCAGCCACATTTTTCTCCATGTTTTCCATCACCATATTCCAGAAACGGCTCAGGAACCGGTACACACCGTCGATTCCCCGGTCATCCCACTCCGCATCCTGCTCCGGCGGGCCGACGAAGAGCTCATACATCCTCAGGGAGTCGCAGCCGTAATCCCGCACGAGATCGTCCGGGGAGACCACGTTGCCCTTGGACTTGCTCATCTTGATGCCGTTCTTTCCGGTGATCATTCCCTGATTGAACAGCTTGTGGAACGGCTCGTCGAAGTCAATCACGCCGATGTCGCACAGGAATTTCGTGTAGAATCTCGAATACAGCAGATGAAGCACCGCGTGCTCCACGCCGCCGATATACATATCAACCGGCAGATACTTGTCCGCCTTCTCTCTGCTGACGAGCTCTTTGTCGTTGTG
This sequence comes from Eubacteriales bacterium, assembly GCA_030524225.1. Classification (GTDB taxonomy): domain Bacteria; phylum Bacillota; class Clostridia; order Lachnospirales; family Lachnospiraceae; genus CAG-791. The sequence goes on along the minus strand of JAUNGV010000019.1, from coordinate 12,453 downwards.
TACATCCACATAGCGCAGGAAGTACCAGGAGGAACCCGCCCACTGCGGCATCGTATTCGTCTCTCTCTTGGCCGGGCCGCCGCACTGCGGGCAGGTGGTATTGACCCACTCCGCGATGTCCGCCAGCGGAGATTCGCCGGTTCCCGTCGGCTGGTAGTGATCGACCTCCGGCAGAAGGAGCGGAAGCTGGTCCTCCGGAACCGCAACCGCGCCGCACTTCGGGCAGTGCACAATCGGGATCGGCTCGCCCCAGTAGCGCTGTCTGCTGAACACCCAGTCTCTGAGCTTGTAATTCGTCGTCTTGCGCCCGATGCCCATCTTCTCGATCATCAGGGGCGCTTCCTTTTTCAGAACCGCAGACTCCATCCCGTTCCAGTCGCCGGAGTTGATCATGGTTCCGGCCGCGTCGGTATAGGCCTCGGTCATATTCTCGATTTCTTTGCCGTCCCTGGCGATGACCTGAATGATCGGAATGCCGAACTTCGTCGCGAACTCAAAGTCACGGTCGTCGTGCGCCGGTACGCACATGATCGCGCCCGTGCCGTAATCCGCCAGTACATAATCGGAGAGCCAGATCGGCACCCTGGCCTGATTCAGCGGATTGGTCGCATAGGAGCCGGTGAACACGCCGGTCTTCTCCTTGTTCTGCACGCGGTCGACGTTGCTCTTGTTCGCCGCCTCCGCGATGTATTTCTCCACTGCGTCTCTCTGCTCCGGCGTCGCCAGCTCCTTTGCCAGCGCGTGCTCCGGTGCGAGTACCATGAACGTCGCGCCGTGCAGGGTATCCGGTCTCGTCGTGTAGACCGTGATCTTCTGATCGGAGCCCTCCACCGGGAAGTCCACCTCCGCGCCGTAGGATCTGCCGATCCACTCGCTCTGCATCTTCTTGACCTTTTCCGGCCAGTCCAGCTTGTCGAGATCCTCCAGCAGTCTGTCCGCATATTTGGTGATGCGGAGCATCCACTGCTTCAGGTTCTTCTTCGTCACCTCCGCGCCGCAGCGCTCGCATTTACCGTTGACCACCTCTTCGTTAGCCAGTCCGGTTTTGCAGGACGGGCACCAGTTGATCGGCATTTCCTTCTCATAGGCGAGGCCGTGTTTGAACATCTGCACGAAGATCCACTGCGTCCACTTATAGAATCTGGGATCCGTGGTGTTGACCTCCATATCCCAGTCGTACAGCGCCGCGATCTGATTGATCTGCCGCTTGATGTTCGCGATATTGTTTGCTGTCGAGACCGCCGGCTGCACGCCCATCTTGATCGCGTAGTTCTCCGCCGGAAGGCCGAACGCGTCCCATCCCATCGGATGGATGATGTAGTGGCCGCCGTTCATCATTTTGTAACGGCTCCAGACGTCAGAAATGACGTATCCTCTCCAGTGTCCGACGTGCAGACCGTTGCCGGAGGGATACGGGAACATATCAAGGCAGTAATACTTCGGCTTCTTGCCGTCGTTTACATTGACCGGGTTTGCTTCCCAGTTTTTGCGCCATTTTTCTTCGATTTCGCGATGATTAAAAGGTTCCACCATATTCGATGCCTCTGCTTTCCGCTGTTTTTCTTTGTTTATCTTCCAGCCCTTTATTTTAATGGGAAGGTCCGGTAATGTCAATGAGGCGGCGGCTAGCCTTCCACAATCAGATATCTGCCGTCGCCGACCTCAAAGACCTCGTCCGCTTCCAGAATACTCTTCTCGTCCTCTCCCTCGATATCCGTGCCGATCTCCTCGAAATACTGCAGCACCTCAGCGGCGCTCTCCGCCACCACTGCCATGCAGTCCTCCAGAAAGTATTCCGCCGCCTCTCTCGTCTCCGCCACCGGATCCGGGAAGAGCTGCCCCTGATTCTCCAGAAAGCAGTCCAGCACCGCGTCGTCGTATTCCTGCATCATAATCCGTTCCCCCTCTCTTTTCTTTCCATGGATATGCTCTATCTTCTCTACTCCGCCCGGACCTCCGGGATGAACAGTCTCTGGTTTGCGCGCTCCGCGCCGTGTTTTGCCGCGTGCGCCGCCTCTTTGCCGAACACGAGCTGAGAATTGACCGCTTCCTTGCCGCGCCGGTCCACCTTCTCATAGGAGCCATCCGGCTGCATCACATGCGCCTTGAGGGTATCCGCCAGCTCCGTCTGCAGAATATGGATCGCCTTGTCACGGATCTCCTCATCCTCCAGCGGGAACATGATCTCCACGCGGCGGTCGAGATTTCTCGGCATCCAGTCCGCGCTGGCCGCGTACACCTCGCAGCGTCCGCCGTTTTCAAAATAGAAGATCCGGCTGTGCTCGAGGAAATTGCCGACGATGGAGCGCACCGTGATATTCTCGCTCACCCCCGGAATCCCGACGCGCAGACAGCAGATGCCCCGCACGATCAGATCGATCTTCACTCCCGCCGCACTCGCCTCGTAGAGAGCGTTCATCACGCCCGGCTCGCACAGCGAGTTCATCTTGGCGATGATGTGCGCCGGTTCACCGTTTCTGGCGTGCTCCGTCTCCCGCGCGATCAGATACAGGAAGCGGTCCTTGAGCCAGAGCGGCGCCAGGGAGAGCCGGTTCCAGGAGCGCGGCTCCGAATAGCCCGAGAGCATGTTGAACACGGCGGTGGCATCCTCCCCGAAACTCTCCTTGCAGGTAAACAGTCCCACATCCGTGTAGAGCTTCGCAGTCGAATCGTTGTAATTGCCGGTGGCCAGATGCACATAGCGGCGGATGCCATCCTCCTCACCCCGGACGACGAGAGTGATCTTGCTGTGGGTCTTCAAGCCCACCAGACCGTAAATCACGTGGCAGCCCGCCTTCTCCAGCATCTTAGCCCAGATAATATTGTTCTCCTCGTCAAACCGCGCCTTGAGCTCGACGAGAACGGTGACCTGTTTGCCGTTCTCCGCCGCCCTCGCCAGTGCCGCGATAATCGGCGAATTTCCGCTCACCCGGTAGAGGGTCTGCTTGATCGCCAGCACCTCCGGGTCGGAGGCCGCCTGCGCCACGAAATCGACGACAGGGCGGAACGTCTCATAGGGGTGATGCAGGAAAATATCCCCCTTGCGGATCTCTTCGAATATATTGCAGCCCGCCGGCAGCTCCGGCACCTCCTGCGGCGCGGGATAGCTGTGCTCCTTCAGAGCGTCGAATCCCGGCAGTCCATACATCTTCATCAGGAATGTCAGATCCAGCGGCCCGTCAATCGTATAGATCTCATTCGGGGAGAGCTCCAGTTCCCGCTCCAGCAGCATCAGGAGCCTCTCGTCCATACCGGACTCCACCTCCAGACGGATTGCCTGTCCCCACTGCCGCTTTTTGAGCTGCTTCTCGATCTCCTTGAGCAGGTCCTCCGCCTCGTCCTCATCGATGGAGAGGTCCGCGTTTCGCATCAGGCGGAACGGATAGACGCAGACGATGTCGTAGTTGAGGAAGAGCTTGGGCATATTGCGGCGGATCACCTCTTCCAGCAGGATGATCTTCTCCGGGCCGCCCTCTCTCTTCGGCAGTCTCACGATGCGGGCGAGTCCGCTCGGCACCTGCACCGCCGCAAATTCCAGCTCCTGCTCCGCACTCTTTTTGCCGCCCTTCTTCTGGCGCAGCAGAATCCCCCTGCCCGCGTCCTTCTTGCGCTGCAGGAGCGCGCCGAGATTCAGCGTCTTATTCCGGATCAGCGGGAAGGGTCTCGACGAATCCACCGCCATCGGCGTCAGAACCGGATAGACCTCCGTCTCAAAAAAGTGATCGACGAACGCCCCCTCTTCCTCCGAGAGCTTCTCGTGACTCGTCAGAACCTGCACGCCCTCCTGCTCCAGCGCCGGGAGAAGGGAGCGGTTATACGTGGAATACTGCACCTCGACGAACTCGTGGGTCTCGTTCTCAACCGCCTCGAGCTGCTCCGTCACCGTCATGCCCGCGAAGTCCTTCTTCTTATACCCCGCGTTCTCCATGTCCTTTAAGGACGCCACGCGCACCATAAAGAACTCGTCCAGATTCGAGGAGGTGATGCTCAGAAATTTGAGCCGCTCAAAGAGCGGATTCTCCTTATTGCGCGCCTCCGACAACACTCTTTTGTTAAACTGCAGCCAGCTCAGCTCCCTGTTCAGATAATACGCCGGATCTGAAAACTGCCGCTTCTCCTCCTGCGCCACTGTCGTTGCCATTCAAATTCCTCCAAATTCGCAAAATACACTGTCAAAACTATCTAAAATGATACCCGGCTATCCGATCGTATCAGATCAGCACACCGCCGCCGTCATTCCCGTCTGTCCATCCCTAGAGCGTTCTTTTCTGCTTGATGACCGGCCGGACGCTGAAGATCTCTTCAAAGAAATCCGCCCGCCGCGTAAACAGCCCTTTTTCCAGAGTGATATCCTCTTTCGTGCTCACGCTGATGATCATCTTGCCGTCCCGCACCGTGATGCCCACGTCCCTGAATTTCTGCTTGTGGGAGCGGTCAAGCCCGTTGGCAATCCGCAGGATCGCCGTCAGCTTGGCGATCACGAGGTACGTCTCCCGTCCCAGATCGGACACCGTCTCCTGCTGCTCATAGTAAACGAAATTGCTGTGGTTGAATTTCACCACATTCGCAATAATCTCCCGCTCAATATGCGAGAGCCCGATGATCTCCGTCGACATAATGATATGATAAGAGCACTCCGCCAGATTGACAAGACTGATATACTTGCCGCAGTCGTGCAGGAGCGTCGCGATGCGCAGCAGGAGTTTCTCTCTCTGGCCCAGACCGTGAATCTGCTTCGTCGCCTCGAAAATCCGGAGGGCGATGGTCTCCAGCGTCTCGCTCCTCGTCTTGCTGCCCTTGTACCGCTTGCTGATCGTGCGCGCACACGCGATAATATCCTCGTCAAAATCGTGGGTCGGCAGCATAATTTTGTTCTGTTCCGCAAACTCGTACACCATGCCGTCACAGAGGGTCACGCCGGGCGCCCAGATCAGCTCCGCCCCCATCGCCTGCACCACGCACTTGACGAGCACACCGGAAATATAGAGGAGCGGCACTTTATCGTCCGCGATATCGAGGGCCTTCGCAATATCCTGCTGGTTATGGCTGCTGATTTTCTCCATAAACGCCAGATAAGAGGAAGCGTCGATATACCCCGCCTCCTTGCCGCCCATCACCGAGCGGCGCTGCATCACGGCGGAGATGTAATCATCCACAATGATGATATTTTTAATCTCCCGCTCCTTCAGATACAGGTTCTTGAATACCATCAGCTGCGAGTTGACGAGCTCCTCGATGATCGCCTCGTACTGGGAGGAGCGGGCGTCGACATGATGGAGCTGCTCATAGAGACGCAGAACGCCGAGCTTCAAATTCTGCGTCTCGACGAGTCTGTCCTTGGCGAACAGGGAAATCTGGATGCTGCCGCCTCCGATATCCACAATCGCCGTCCCCTTCTCGATAATCTTCGTAAAGCCCTCGCCCTTGGAGGCGATGGATTTGTAATCAAGGAAGCGCTGCTCGGAATTGCTCAGAATGTCGATCCGGATTCCCGTGTGCTGCTCGAGCTGGTTCAGAACAATCGAGGCGTTGTCCGTCTCCCGGATCGCGCTCGTCCCGTACGCCTTGTAATCGGTCACCCGGTAGTTCTCCATGATCGCCCGGTACTCGGTGAGCACTCTCTTTAACTCCTCCACCCGGGCATGGCTGATCTTGCCGGTATTGTACGTATCGCTCCCCAGGTCGATCCGGTGCGTGATATGATCGATCGCGCGGATTCCGTTCTGCTTCGTGCACTCAAAGATTTTCAGACCCAACTCATAGCTGCCGATATCAATTGCGGCAAATCTCCGTATCGCCATACGCCCTCCCTACTGCTGCTCTTTTCCCAGAAGATGATCGATAAACTGCTGCGCTGTCCGCCCCGAGAAGCCGCCGTGGCGCATCTCCCACCGCACCGCCTCCTGCCGCAGCTCCTCGCCGGCAGTCTCTATGCCGTTTCTCTGCGCCAACTTCTCCACGATCTGCTGATACTCCTCCATCGACGGTGCACCGAAGTAAATGCTCACGCCGAAGCGGCTGGCCAGCGAGAGCTTCTCCTGCACCGTGTCGCCGCCGTGCTTCTCCGAGAAGTCCGTGCCGTCCCTGTCGTGGAAGCTCTCCCGGATCAGATGCCGCCGGTTGCTCGTCGCGTAAATCAGCACATTCTCCGGTTTCTTCTCAAGGCCGCCCTCAATCACCGCCTTCAGATACTTGTATTCGATCTCGAAATCCTCGAAGCTCAGATCGTCCATATAGATGATAAAGCGGTAATTCCGGCTCTTGATCTGGGCGATCACCTCGTTCAGATCCTGGAACTGGTGCTTGTACACCTCGATGATCCGCAAGCCCCTGTCGTAATACTCGTTCGTGATCGCCTTGATCGAAGAGGACTTGCCCGTCCCGGCGTCTCCGTAAAGCAGGCAGTTGTTCGCCGGTTTGCCTGCGACGAAGGCCTCGGTGTTCTCGATCAGCTTCTCCTTGGCAAGCTCGTAGCCGACCAGATCGTCCATATGGACATGGCGGATATTCAGAATCGGGACAATGTGAACGCCGTGCTCGTCTCTCGCGACGCGGAACGCCTTGTGGAGACCGAACTTCCCGACGCCGTACTCCCGGTAGAACCCGGTGAGTTCGTCTTTCATCTCCTGCGCCGTCCGCGCCCCGCTCATCTGCCGCGCCAGCGCACAGATCCTGTCGCGAATCCTCGTGTTGTAGATCCGTCCCGCCTCCGGACATGGCTCATACGAGAGAACCATCCCGAAAAACGGCATATCCAGAGCCGCAGTCAGCGGACCGAAATCATAGTCGTAAAGCTGCTTGAAAATAGCGATATCATGCAGCGCCGCCTCGTTGACCGTCCCCTCGACGGCTCCCCGGATCTCACAGGCTCTGCTGTAGCTGTTCTCATGATTCACGAGAAGATTCGCCAGATAGCAGTGCCAGAGATTTCCATAAAAGCCGTTCGTCCCCGCCAGTTCCAGCAGACTGTTCACCGAGCGGTGCAGAAGATCCCGCGCCTTCCCACGCGCCTCGCCGCCCTCCTGCGCCATCGCCTCCCCTCTCTCCATCAGAAAGGCGATATCCTCTAAAATCTGTCCCTCTTCCGGCTCAAACGCCCGGTACACAATCAGTTCATGATTCAGCATAATTTTCTGTTCTATTCCTCTCATCCTATCTCACAGACATCTACCGTTTCGGCCAAAGCCGCAGCGCAGACGGCGACACCTGCGAATGTACTCCCGCTCCTGCTCTGAGGCCGCGTCCGATATTAATCATTTAATAATTTCCCAGTATTTTCAGATTGCGCGCCTCGTCCCGTAGCCCGCGCAGGGCGTTTTTGACGGAACTCTGGGTCAGGTTCCCCTCAAAATCGATGAAGAAGCGGTATTCCCAGTTGCGCTCCTCAATCGGGCGGCTCTCGATCTTCGTCATACTCAGATCATTATAAATGAAATGAGACAGCATGTGGTAGAGCGATCCGCTCTCATGCGGAATCTCCAGACAGATGCTGATCTTGCGTGCCGAGCGCAGGAAGATCTTCTGGTTGGTGACGATAATAAAGCGGGTCGAGTTGTTCTCCGCCTGATTCACGCCGCGCTGCAGGATCTGCAGGCCGTATCTTTTCGCCGCGTACTCGCTCGCGATCGCCGCCTGCGTGATATCCCCGTCCTTCGCCACCTTCGCCGCCGCAAAGGCGTTGTTCTGCATCGGCACCTGATGCCATGCGGGATACTCCGCCAGATACCGCTCGCTCTGCATCAGCGACTGGGTATGGGAGTACACTTTCCGGATCGTTTCAAGAGTCGCGCCCTCCGGCGCCATCAGGCAGTGCTCGATCCGCAGAATCTGCTCGCCCACGATGTAATTCTCGTACTCCACGAGCAGATCATAAATCTGACTCACGATCCCCGCCGTGGAGTTCTCGATCGGCAGCACCGCGTAATCCGCCGTTCCCTCCTCGATCGCCGTCATCGCGTCCCGGAACGTCTCCACGGAGAAGTTGCGAACCTCTTCTCCGAAAAACTGCTTCATCGCCGCCTCGGAATAGGAGCCCTCCGCCCCCTGATAGACGACGCGGATGCCCTCCTTAATCAGAGAATCCGTCTCAATAAAAGGAAGGCGGTTCATACTGCCGCTCTCCTGAATCAGTTGATACTGCTTCTTGCGGCTCATCGCCATGATCTGCTCAAAGAGTTCCCGGACTCCGTGCCGGTTAAAATCGTTTGAAGCCAGCGCCTGCAGCGCGTTTAACTTCTCCTGCTCTCTCTGACGGTCCAGCACCTTCTTGCCGGTGGCGATCTTATAGGCCGCCACCTTCTCCGAGAGCGCCATCCGCTCCTCGTACAGCGCGACGATCTGCGCGTCAATCCCGTCGATTTCCTGTCTGAATTTCTGTAAGTCCAGTTCCATAGTTACCCAGTTACCTTCCTCTTCCGATTCGCGTCCGGAACAAGCGCCATCGGGCGGTTGGGCCGGACTTATCCTTCCTGCCGCAGCTTGTCTGCGGCACTGCGGTCAGAAATCCGCGCAGGCGGTTTCTGACCTGCACTATCCGAATCGGAACCGCCCCTCTTCCGATTCGCGTCCGGAACAAGCGCCATCGGGCGGTTGAGCCGGACTTATCCTTCCTGCCGCAGCTTGTCTGCGGCACTGCGGTCAGAAATCCGCGCAGGCGGTTTCTGACCTGCACTATCCGAATCGGAACCGCCCCTCTTCCGATTCGCGTCCGGAACAAGCGCCATCGGGCGGTTGGGCCGGACTTGGTATGGATAGTGTATCACAACTGCGGCCCGGGAAAAAGTAATCTGTAATCGCGATTCGCGGAATCCGATTCGCATAACAACTTTCTCAGGGCAAACCGCGAACCACAGCACTCTCTGCGATTACGGCTCCTCATTCATTTTCAGCAGCTTGGCCGCCTGATCCGCCGCGATCAGACTGTCGATGATCTCATCGAGATCGCCGTTCATCACCGCGTCGATCCGGTACAGCGTCAGCTTAATTCGGTGATCCGTTACGCGCCCCTGCGGGAAATTGTACGTTCTGATTTTCTCCGAGCGGTCCCCCGTCCCGATCTGGCTGCGGCGCAGATCCGCCTCCTCGTCGTGCCGCTTCTGCATCTCCATATCGTAGAGCTTGGCCCGCAGCAGCGCCCACGCCTTCGCCTTGTTCTGGAGCTGGGACTTCTCGGTCTGGCTGTAAATCACGATGCCGGTCGGATAGTGCGTCAGCCGCACCGCGGAATCCGTCGTGTTGACGCACTGACCGCCGTTGCCCGAGGCGCGCATGACGTCAACACGGACATCCTTGTCGGGAATGTCGATCTCCACCGTCTCATCCGCCTCCGGGATCACCGCCACCGTGATCGTCGAGGTATGGATTCTTCCGCCCGACTCCGTCTCCGGCACGCGCTGAACGCGGTGAACGCCGCTCTCGTACTTCAGACGGGAGTACGCGCCGCGGCCCGAAATCATAAAGGTCACATACTTCATGCCGCCGATACCGATCTCCTCGAAGTCCATCGTCTCGACCTTCCAGCCCCTGTTCTCCGCGTAGTGCACATACATCCGGTACACCTCCGCCGCAAACAGCGCCGCCTCATCGCCGCCCGCGCCCGCGCGGATCTCGACGATAACATTCTTCTCATCATTCGGATCTTTGGGCAGCAGGAGGATTTTCAGCTCGCCCTCCAGCTCCTCCACTCTTTTCTTGGACTCCGCGAGCTCTTCTTTTAACATCTCGCGCATTTCCTCGTCGCTCTCCCCGTCCAGCATCGCGAGAGAATCCTCGATATTCTGCTTCTGCTTCCGGTACTCCGTGTACGCCTCCACGATGGGAGCAAGATCGCTCTGCTCCTTCATCAGAGAGCGGAACCTCTCCTGATTCGCCGTCACGTCCGGACTGGACAGCTCCCTCGCAATATCTTCATAGCGCATCAGCAGCGCTTCCAGTTTATCAAACATACCTATCCTCCCTATGCCGCATTACTCATTTCGTTTTCAGGCCACGCTCCGCCCGCACCACGCGGTCGAGACCGCCGTAATCCTGTCTCGTCTCAATTTCCAGGAATCCCGCTTCCCGCAGCAGCTCTGTCACTGCCCGGGACTGATCGTATCCGATCTCCAGAAAGAGCTTGCCTCCGATCCGCAGATGCCGCGCCGCCTCGCCGATGATTCTCCGGTAAAAGACAAGACCGTCCTCCCCGCCATCCAGCGCCTGATACGGCTCTGCCGACCTCACCTCCGGCGCAAGCGTCCCGATCACCGCCGTCGGAATATAGGGCGGATTCGAGACGATGATATCAAAAAGTTCCGGCTGTACCGCGTCCCACAGATCGCCGCAGCGCCACTCCACCTGCTCTGACAGGGCCATGCGCTCCGCATTTCTCTCTGCCACAGCCAGCGCTGCCTCGCTCAGATCCGTTCCCACACCGCTGCATCCGCTGGAGTAGCGCAGCAGAGAGAGGAGAATGCAGCCGCTTCCCGTACACAGATCGAGAATCCGCATCCCTCCCGACAGCTCGCGCATCGCCTCCTCGACGAGCACCTCCGTGTCCTGATTGGGAATCAGCACCTCCGGCGTCACATAGAACGGAATCCCCATGAACTCCTGCTCCCCCACGATATACGCCAGCGGTTCCCTCGCCGCGCGCCGCGCCGTCACACCCTCGTACCGGGCGCACTCCGAATCACTCACCGGCCGCTCTCCGTGCGCCAGAAGCGTCTGCGTATCCGTCCCGCAGACATCCTCCAGCAGAAGTCTCGCGTCCAGACGCGCCTCCGGAATGCCCGCCGCCGCGAGCATCGCCGCGCCCTCTTCATAAAGTTCCCTGTAAGTCTGTCCTGTCACTTCCGCTCCCGTTCCGCTTCCTGTCCTGAATTCAAGTTCCTGCCGGATCTGCTGCTGTCCCTATTTCTTTTCTATTCCTGTTCCTATCCGCAATCCGGCGACGGTGCTGATGATTTACTGCCTGCTGATCTGGTCGACTCTATTTTTTATTCCTGCTCCTGCTCTCCGAACTCCTCGCGCAGATACTGTTTCCAGTCAAAAATCGCCTCCACCGACGCAATCGCCACCTCGAGCATCGAGTCATCCGGCTCCTTCGTCGTCAGCCGCTGGAGCCAGAGCCCCGGCGCTGAAATGATCCTCACCAGCAGGTTATCGTAGCACCCCGCCAACCGGATCAGCTCGTAGGAAATTCCGGCGATAACCGGAATCAGGGCAATCCGGATCACAATACGCAGCACCGGGCTCTCCACCCGGATGAAAAAGAAGAGAATCACGCTTACAAAAACGACAAACAGGATAAAGCTGCTCCCACACCGTTTGTGCAGCCGTGTGCTCCCTCTCGCGTTGTCCACCGTCAGAGGTTTGCCGCTCTCGATGCAGTTGATACACTTATGCTCCGCACCATGATACTGGTAAAGCCTCTTGATGTCCTTCATCGCCGTGATCGCCACGATATAAATCATGAAAATCGCAATCCGCAGCACCCCTTCGATAATCGCCATCAGCGACGCATTTCGGATATAGCTGTTCAGAAAATCTGAAATAAAATAAGGAAGCAGGATAAAAATAGCGATCGCCAGAAGGAAGGAGATCGCCGTCGTGACGCCCATCAGCACCTTCTCCCCGTTTCCGCCGGAGATCCGGTCGAGAAAACGGTCGGCCTTCGTCGGCTCCGACTCCTCATCCTCATAAAAAGAGGCGGAGAAATTCAGGGAGCGCAGCCCCAGTGCCATCGAGTCGATAAAGACAAAGATTCCTCTCGCAAACGGAATCCGGCGCAGAACGCTGTCCTCCATCACGCCGTGGAATTCGTCGATTTCCACCTCGATTTCCTGATCGGGCTTTCGCACCGCCACCGCATACATATTCTTATTGCGCATCATCACGCCTTCCAGAACGGCCTGTCCTCCGATTCCGGAATAGTGCTGCTTCTTCTTGGTCTGTCCCATATACCTCCCTGCCGCCTTTGAAAGCGCTCTGTATTCACATTCTTTTCCCTAACTGCAAAACAAGGCTGGGGCAAATGACCTCTGCCCCAACCTTGTCCGATAGTGCGTTCTTCAAACCTATTTGTTCTCTCCAACGCCGTACTTTCTGTTGAACTTCTCGATACGTCCTCTTGCAGCCGCTGCCTTCTGCTGACCCGTGTAGAACGAATGGCACTTGGAGCAGACTTCCACGTGGATGTCCTGCTTCGTGGAGCCGGTTACAAACGTGTTGCCGCAGTTGCAGGTCACCGTAGCCTGATAATATGCAGGATGGATTCCGTCTTTCATTGTTTCTCACCTCACTATCTATATCAACATTTTGTGATGATTATTTCTGTCCACACAACAGCTTTGTCATTATAGCATGAGTTCCGCCGAAATTGCAAGAGGTTTTTCGCAGGTTGTTGGAGGGATTGTTACTAAGTCACTCGCAAAGTTAAATTCCATCCTCATATGGAATTTAACCTTGCAAAGT
>JAUNGV010000099.1:2461-6645 GCA_030524225.1 Eubacteriales bacterium | reverse complement strand
TATAGCAAAATCTTTGATTTTGCGTTGTGATTTGTGACGCTCCGACACAAATCCCGGGATGAAAATGGCGGCGCTCCGGCGCAAAGTTCACGGTATAAGCATAAGCGGTCAGGCCTGTGCCGCCATCGTTTATGCCGTTTACGGCTTTCTAATCGCTGCAGCGTATGCTGTCTTATGCCGCCTTATGCTGTTGCGGCTGTGTGGTAACGGCTTATTCTGCCGCGGCAGGGGCATCGGTGGTCTGAATCCCCAGCAGAGTCAGAATCAGCGCCATTCTCACATAGACACCGTACTGCACCTGTTTGAAATAAGCGGCGCGCGGATCGCTGTCAACCTCGACGGAGATCTCATTGACGCGCGGCAGCGGATGCAGGATGTACATATCGGATTTGGCCCTGCGGAGCTTTTCCGTATCGAGCACATAGAAATTCTTGAGGCGTACATAATCCTCTTCATTAAAGAAGCGTTCTTTCTGCACACGGGTCATATAGAGCAGGTCGAGGCGGTCAATCACGTCCTCGAGGCGGATCACTTCTTCATACGGGATGCCCCGGTCGTTCAGAAGATCTGTGATATAATCGGGGACGCGCAGCTCCGGAGGGGAGATCAGGACGAAACGGATGCCTTCATAGCGCGCCATCGCGTTGATCAGGGAGTGAACGGTTCGGCCGAATTTGAGATCGCCGCACAGGCCGATGGTGAAGTGATCGAGGCGTCCCTTCAGGGAGCGGATGGTCAGAAGATCGGTCAGGGTCTGTGTCGGGTGCTGGTGTCCGCCGTCGCCCGCATTGATGACGGGAATGGAAGCGAATTCAGAAGCGACCATGGCCGCTCCCTCTTTGGGATGGCGGATCGCGCAGATATCGGCAAAGCAGGAGATGACGCGGATGGTGTCCGCTACGCTCTCACCCTTGGAGGCGGAGGAGCTGGCGGCATCCGAAAAACCCATGACGCTGCCGCCCAGATTGAGCATGGCGGTTTCGATGCTCAGACGCGTCCGGGTGCTGGGCTCGTAGAAGCAGGTGGCGAGCTTTTTGCCGGCGCAGGCATGCGCGTATTTGTCCGGATGTTCGCGGATATCGTCGGCAAGGTCGAAGAGAGCATCGAGTTCCTGTGCGGAAAAATCAAGGGGAGTCATGAGATGACGTAGCATAGAGGCCTCCATTCCGGAGCGGCTGCTCCGACTGTTGTTTTCATTGCCAAGAGGCAGAACGGCGCGGCGGACGGCTTCTCCATCTCCGGAAGAGGGCGTCTGCGCTGCGGCGGAACTGCGCTAGCAGAAATCCTAGCACATGGAGAGCGAAGCCGCAAGTCCCTTTTGCCATTTGCAGGCGCGGGAACAGCCTGGCCCGTGTGTCGGAAAAGACCGGAAATGTGCGTGTCACAAGAGGTCGTATTCAATTCCTCTGGCGTCGAGAAATTTCTGAACGGCCTTGTCCCATACGGCATCGGCGCTCCTGTCCATGGTGAAGGAGTGGGTCGAGACGCCGGTCACGATGGAGGCCTGCGCGCCGTCATAGCGGATGGTCAGGAGCAGGGCGCGCAGCGAGGAGGAGGGAATGGTGGCGCCGCCTTTTTCCAGAACAGCGGGGATCAGATCGGGGCGCAGGTGCAGGACGAAGCGGAACCCGGCGGGCGCTTGTTTTCCCTTGATGAATTCGTGGCACAGAGGGCGCACGGCGCTCCACGCAGAGAGATCGCAGGGGCGCTGTGAGGGATCGTTCCAGACCTCGTCGGGATAGAACGCCCGGTTGAGGTGACCGTCGAGCGTGAGAGTGACGGCCATGGAGATAACGGCCTCTTCCAGCAGGAAGGAATCAAAGCAGTCGGAGGAGAGGAGACGGCCCATAAAGGGGCCGAGACGGGTGAGTTTCAGAGCGATCATGGAGTACTCCTTTTACAGGTGAGGGTGAGACATCATAACGATTCAAAACAGGACGTCAAACTGTTGTTATTTACGAAACAGCATTGTCAGGCGACCGCGAAGCGGCGAAAAGCGGGAGCCGAACTGTTATTGCTATTAGGATACACCAACAAGAGGGACTTTACAACGGGACGCAGGGAGGGTACTATTACTATATATGTAGTTTTAAAAACTATATTGGTTCTTTCCTTTACATATATTACATACAGTGCATATAAGCAGAATAAAATGTGATCTGTGCAGGAGCGTCACAGATTACAGCGCAGAACCAAAGAGTTTGCGTGAATCGGCAGACGTAAATCTGATCACTGCGTCGCCCTGTCGTAAGAGGCGCTCCGGAATGGAGAAATGAGATGAGTTATGGGATTGTGGTAGACAGCTCGTGCGAACTTCCGAAGGAATTACAGAATGATCCGAGAATCCGCACCGTGCCCTTCGGGCTGCAGGTCGGAAACTGGCATGTCAGGGACGATGAGAATTTTGATCAGGCGGAATTTCTGAAGCGGGTAGCGGAATACGATGGCGTGGCGAAGTCCGCCTGCCCCTCGCCGGACGGATTTACCGAGGCGTACCGGATGGAGTTCGACGATATTTACGTCGTGACGATTTCCTCCCATCTGAGCGGATGCTATAACAGCGCGGTGCTGGGGAAAACCCTGTATGAGGAGAAGTACGGGGAGAAAAATATCCACGTGTTTGATTCGGAATCGGCTTCGGGAGGCGAGACGAACGTCATGCTCAAGGTGATGGAGGAGGCCGACAAGGGGATCCCCTTCGATGAGGTGGTCCGGGCGGTGGAGGCGTTCCGCGACGAGATGAAAACATATTTCGTGCTGGACAATCTCGACACACTCAAGAAGAACGGCCGCCTGACAGGCGTCAAGGCGCTGCTCGCGAGCACGCTGAGCATCAAGCCGGTCATGGGCTCCCATAAGGGGGAGATTGTGATGAAAGGACAGGCCATCGGGATCAAGAAGGCGCTGCTCCGCATGGCGGAGCACGCGGCGGCGGAGATCAGGAATCCGGCGGAAAAATGTCTGGTGATCACGCACTGCAACTGCAGCGAGAGGGCGGAGCAGGTCAGGCAGTATCTCGAGGCCAAGGTCTCCTTCCGGAAGGTGATTATCATGGATACCCGTGGTCTGAGTTCACTGTACGCCAACGATGGCGGCGTGATTGTGACGGCGTAGAAACACGGAGTACAGAAATTTACGAGGTGCAGAAATGTGATAGCCGGAGGAAACTGGCAGGATCTGATAAGTTACAGGGACACGACGATTCGATAATAAGTAAAATTCGGGTGATACGCAGAGAGAACTGGAGGAACCGGGATCAGAGTCCCAGTTCCTCCAGTTCTTTTTTCTGTTTTTTGATTGCGGTGGTGAAGTAGGGGGAGACGCGGAATTTCGTGCCATCCTCCATGGAGATATGAAAGAGGGAGATCGTTTTCATATGGGCGAGGTTGATGAAGGTGTGATCGTTGATGGGGGAGAAGAGGGGATTCTCCTCGACGGACAGATAGAGGCGGTAGGCCTCTCCGGCGACCATCATTTTGCGTCCCTGTGTCAGAATGACCGTGGTATTGTGGGCGTCCGACTGCGCCCAGAGGATCTCATCGGGCGTGACGTAGAGAGTGTCGCTCTGCCGGAGTCCGCGCAGTTCGATGCGCTCCTCCCGGATCTGTGTGAGGGGGACGAGTTCATCGAGAACAGCGGTCAGTTCGGCGACCAGAATCGGTTTGGCGAGAAAGCGGATACGGTCGCTCTCGAAGTTTTGTTCCCGGGCGAGGGAGGCATAGTCGATGGAGGAACAGCAGAGCACGAAATAACCGTGGGCTCCCGCACTCAGAAGGCGTCTGGCGAGTTCCAGACCGTCGCATTCGGACTGTACCATATCGATGAAAAAAATATCATACAGCTGCGGGAATGGCATAATGGCGGCGATATTTCCATAGGAATCGATGTAAATACCGTCGTCGTCGCGTTTGCGGGACTGGGCCTGCCGGCCGAGCAGCCGTTCTGTCTGGTGTCTGTCCGCTACATTATCATCGCAAATCGCAATATGCATAGTCTTCTCCATTCCGGAGCGCTTTTGCGCGACGGGGCGACGCAAATGTCAAATTTGCGTCTGCCATCATCGAACTTTGTGGCGCTCCGACACAAAGTTCGGGTGTGAAAATAAGCTATCGAGCTTATTTTCATGCTATTCTCCATTCCGGAGCGCTTTTGCGCGACGGGGCGACGCAAATGTCAAATTTGCG
>JAUNGV010000099.1:0-2361 GCA_030524225.1 Eubacteriales bacterium | reverse complement strand
TCTGCCATCATCGAGATTTGTGACGCTCCTTTTATGATCGCTGTTTGTCTATAGAGAATAGATTACCACAAATCCGCTTTACAGAAAAGAAATCTCTGAAAATGAAAAATAAAAGGCGAGAACACCGGCAATCTGAAGCGCGAGGATCAGCGGCATTCCGATTTTGAAGCGATATTTGCGGGTCTTGTGGCGGAAAAGCTGCATGCCGAGAATGGAGCCGATCGAACCGCCGATCAGAGCCAGAATAAAGAGAACGGATTCCGGAATGCGGAAACCGTGCTTGATCGCTTTGCGCTTGTCAATTCCCATGGTGATCAAGGCGATGAGATTGATCGCGATGAGGTAGGAGAGCAGGAGCGTTTGTGTCGTCATGGATACCTCCCGGTAATATATCATATAATAAAAATAAGAAAGCAACCGGCGGTGGACGATATGTCAGTCCAACCGCCGGCTGCGGCAGTATGCTGTGATGGAAACCGTTACTTGCGCGCTGCTTCTACTTCCTGCATCTTCATGGCGCGAACCTTGCTCGGCAGACCGAACAGGTTGATGAAGCCCTCGGCGTCCTTGTGATTATACAGGTCGCCGGTCGTGAAGGAAGCAATGCTCTCATTGTAGAGAGAATAGGGAGACGTCGTGCCCTCTTTGATGATGTTGCCTTTGTAGAGCGCGAACTTAACTTCGCCGGTCACATACTTCTGCGTGGACTCGATGAAGGCCTGCTCCGCCTCGCGCAGCGGGGTGAACCACTTGCCCTCGTAGACGAGCTCTGCGAATTTGCCGCCGATCTCCTTCTTCATGGAGTATGTCTCGCGGTCGAGAATCAACTCCTCAAGCTGCTGGTGCGCTTCGTAGAGGATTGTTCCGCCGGGAGTCTCGTATACGCCTCTCGACTTCATGCCGACCACGCGGTTCTCGACGATGTCGATGATGCCGATGCCGTTCGCTCCTCCGAGTTTGTTCAGCTCGCGGATGATGTCGGAGACTTTCATTTCTTTGCCGTTCAGGGTCTTGGGAACGCCAGCCTCAAACGTCATGGTCACATGGGTTTCCTCATCAGGAGCCTTCTCAGGCGTTACGCCGAGAACGAGGAGGTGATCGTAGTTGGGCTTGTTGGCAGGATCCTCAAGCTCCAGTCCCTCATGGCTGATGTGCCAGATATTGCGGTCGCGGCTGTAGCTGCTGTCCGCGGAGAAGGGCAGGTCAATGCCGTGCTGGCGGCAGTATTCGATTTCGGATTCGCGGGAATCCAACGTCCACTTCGGATCTCTCCATGCTGCGATGATGCGCAGGTCGGGAGCGAGAGCCTTGATGCCGAGCTCGAAGCGGACCTGATCGTTGCCCTTGCCGGTCGCGCCGTGGCAGATGGCGGATGCGCCTTCTTTGCGTGCGATCTCGACGAGCTTCTTGGCGATCAGCGGGCGGGCCATGGACGTGCCGAGCAGATACTTGTTCTCATAGACGGCGTACGCCTGTACGCAGGGAACGATGTACTCGTCGCAGAATTCGTCCGTGACGTCGAGAATATAGAGCTTGGAAGCACCGCAGGAGATTGCGCGATCCTCCAGATGATCGAGCTCCTCTTCCTGTCCGCAGTCAATGCAGACGCAGACGACGTCGTAGCCGTAGTTCTCCTTCAGCCACGGGATGATGGCGGTGGTATCGAGACCGCCGGAGTAAGCGAGAATGACTTTTTCCTTTTCGTTTGCCATAACAACCTCCGTATGAAGCGCTTCCAGTCAGGGAGAGACGGCCGTCCTGCGGCGCCGCTCCTCTGAGAGGCCTTCGTTTGTATTTTTGCTTAGACCAATATACAACAACGATTCTCTATTTGCAAGTGCAAATTTATGCATTTTAATATGCGTTTTAAAAAGAGAGGGGGAAGAGGAGAGAAAAGAGAGTTTTGCACAGCGTAAACAGGGTGAAACCGCCGCATCGGGACCGGGAGGAGCCGTGATTTCCGCGATCCCGTGCGGCAGAAGAATAGAGAAAGCGCGCAGATCCCGGCACGCGGCGGCGTGTATGCGGAGCGGTAAGAAAAGGGGAAACAGGAATACATGAAAAGGGAAACAAATGCGATTTCTTCGGGAATTGACGGATACTTTCTTTATAAAATGGAAAAAGAGAAGGAAGGGGGTAAGAAAGAGGAACCGCGAAACAGGAAAAACAAGAAATACTTGCATAATATTCATTAAAGTTGTATAGTTATGCAGAAATAACGGGACATTTCACAGCAAAAGCCTTGTGCATACGGATTTATAGGATATAATGGAACTGTTCACGGGACAGGGAAACGGACGTGATTTGCCCTTTGGGAAATCGCCGCTGTAAAATAAGAGCGCGATACCAATAGATCAAGAT
>JAUNGV010000098.1:5457-6731 GCA_030524225.1 Eubacteriales bacterium | reverse complement strand
AGCCGGAAACGAAATGCAGAAGCGAAGCGCACAGCCGGAAACGGAGCGCGACAGCGAAGCATAGAGATGGAAGTGGCGTACAGAAGCGCAAAGTTGGGGCGGACAGGCGGGCCGGAGAGGGCGACGCTGTCCGCCTCGTTTTTTAACAGATTTTGTTCTTGTTGGCGACCATCTTGAAACGCAGCCCCAGAATTTCGGCCGCGCGCTTGCACATGAGCATACGCCGGAGGAAAATCTCGAAATAGTCCATCATCGAACAGATCTCCTCATCGAGCTGAATGTCGAAGAGAATCGTCTTCTTGGGAAGGAGGATCTCAAGGCGCGAGGCGGTGACGGCGTAGTTCACGCGGTCGTGCTTGTCGAAGCTGGCTTTGCTGCGGTTGCGCACACGGTTTCTGCGCACATCCGTCTTGTCCGCGAGGATGAGGGCGGCGCTGATCGGATTGACTGCGCATCCGTCCGTCTCGTCGTGGTGTCCGATGGCGTTGGCGATCAGGGCGATTTCCCCGGCGCTCATGCCCATATCCCGTAGGATGCTGCGGGCCAGCAGGGCGCCGCTCTGCGCGTGATTTTCCCGGTTGATGCAGTTGCCGATGTCGTGCAGGTAGCCGGCGATTCTGGCGAGTTCAATATCCCGCTTGCCGTAGTCGAGCTTCTGCAGAATCTTGCCGCTCTGCACAGCGACGATCACGGCGTGTTCGGAGGAGTGATCCGTGTAGCCGAGGGCCCCGAGGGTCTCGTTGCCCTGCCGGATATAGGCGTTGACTTCATCGGATGATTTGACGTCTTTGTAGGTGATTTTGCTCAAAATAATCGTATCCTTTCTCCGGAATGCTGTTCCGGTCTGATTCAGAATGAGGCAGGACGGCGGATGTTTGACGGGAGGGCCTGGCAGGAGAGTTTGAAAGGAGCCGTCCGTTTTGAGGAAGCGCCTGTTTTCCTCATAATTTTTTATATTTTCATCATAGGGGAAAAGCGCTGCGTCCGCTATCCGCGAAAGGCAAAATCGGGGTAAAATTCATGTAACATCCGGGAAAAGATGCGCCTGTTTGCCGGGCATGGAGGCTGCAAAAAGGGGCTGGCCGGGGGAGGCGGAGAACTGGTCAGGGGCAGAAACCCGGCAGGAGGCGGAGGAGGGGAGTTCACAATCAAAGGCGGGAGTGATATAATACCGCCGAAACAGGAAAAGTAATGTAAGAGGCTGTCGCCGTCTGTGCGGAAGCGCCGCAGACGGCCCGGGAGACGACCGCACCGTCCATGCATTTGAGCGGAGC
>JAUNGV010000098.1:0-5447 GCA_030524225.1 Eubacteriales bacterium | reverse complement strand
GTATTGCCGCGTATGCGGAGGACTTTGCTGCGCACATGGACAGGGCGGAGAGAGCCGCATGGCGGCGCCGCGGCGGGCGTCCCGGAAAAAGCGTTTCGGAATGGAGAGCGGAATGAGAACGGTTTCGATCGAGGAGTGGAAGCAGACGATTCCCGAATTTGTGGAAAAGACAGAGGAATTTTACAGAGGAGAACTGGCAAAACCGGCCTATAAATCATTCTCCGGCTATTATGGAAGCTATGCGCAGAGAAGCGGGCAGGAGAGCATGCTGCGGCTGCGCATGACGGCGGGGCGCGTCGATCGTGGCAAGCTGAAATTTATCGCGGATACGATTCGCGAAAATAAGATCCGGAAGCTTCATTTTACCACCTGTCAGACGATCCAGCTGCATGATCTGACCTGTGATCAGGTCTGTTCGCTGATGCCGGAGGTGCTCGAACACGGAATCATTCCGATGGGCGGCGGCGGAGATTATCCGCGCAATGTGATGTGTTCCCCACTTTCGGGTGTGGAGAAAGGGGAGTACTTCGACGTGCAGCCATGGGCGGCTGCGGCTGCACAGTCCCTGATGACACTGGTGACTGCGGAGAAAATGCCGCGCAAGCTCAAGGTCGGATTCTCCAATTCGCCGCTGAACGCGACGCACGCGACGTACCGGGATCTGGGATTCGTCGCGCGGCCGGACGGCACATTTGACGTCTACAGTGCAGGCGGATTGGGAAACAATCCGAAAATGGGAGTCCGGGTGGCGGAGCAGGTTGCGCCGGATCAGATTCTCTATTACATCAAGGCGATGTGGCTGACGTTCCGCACTTATGGAGATTATAAGAATCGCGGCAGGGCGAGAACCCGCTATCTGCAGGAGATCCTGGGCGGGGCGGAGAACTATGCGCAGGCTTATCAGGAGAAACTCGCCGAGGTCAGGACGGAGGGGGAGGATCTGACGATCCGGCTGACGCCGCAGGAGCAGGAGGCGAAGCAGGGAGACGGGTCCGAAGCGCCGGAGGATTTCCGGGTCATTGCACAGAAACAGGAGGGCTTATATGCTGTCTGCTGGCATCCGGTCGGCGGCACGCCCACGCCGGAGGAGTTCTGCCGCGTGGCGGACTGGATACTGGCAACGGAAGGGGCGCAGCTGCGTCTGGGGCCGGATGAGACGGCGTATGTCGTCAATCTGACAGGCCGTGAGGTGGCGGAACTTCTGAAGCTGATTCCGGACAGTGCCTCCTCTGCGTTTGAGGCGTCTGTCGCCTGCATCGGAGCGAGCGTCTGTCAGGTCGGCATTCGTGATTCACAGGCTCTTTTGAAGCGCTGTGTGGAGGCGGTCCGGGAGGCGAAGCTCCCGGCGGACGCCCTCCCGCAGATTCATATTTCCGGCTGTCCCTCTTCCTGCGGAACGCATCAGACGGCGGCGATCGGATTCCGGGGGGCAGCCAGAATGGTGGATAAAAAGCCGCAGCCGGCGTTCCTGCTCGTGGCAGGAGGTGTCTCGGAGCAGGGGGAAGAGACGATGGGAGAGGAAATCGGAACCCTGCTCGAGGAAGAAATTCCGGCATTTCTGGTCAGGCTCGGCAGCGCGGCGGCGCAGAGCGGTATGAGCTATGAGGAGTGGCTGCGGGAGAATCCGAACGGTCTGAGAGAGATTGCAGCGGAGTATCTGTAAAAAGTGGGGCACTGCTGTGAAACGGCACACAGAGTGGGCGGTAAGAGATGCAGGAGGAATATGAGCGGCGGATTTTTACGGACAGAGAAAAAGAAAACGATTCAGGCGCGGGAACTCGTCCGGTGCGGCATGTTCTCGGCGCTGATTGCGGCCGGGGCGTTTCTCCGGCTGGATCTGCCGGTGCAGCCGTTTCCGATGCACTTTACGCTGCAGTTCTTTTTCGTGCTCCTCGGCGCGTTTCTGATGGGCCCCCGGGAGGGAATGTACAGCGTTGGAATTTATCTGCTGGTCGGACTCTCGGGCGTTCCGGTTTTTGCGGCGGGAGGCGGCCCGGCTTATCTGATCCGTCCGACCTTCGGGTTCCTGTTGGGCTTTCTGCTTGCGGCGGGGGCGGCGGGGGCGCTGCTGCGTCTCCGAAGGAATCCGGGGCTTTTCTGGTATCTTGTATCCGCACTGTGCGGTATGGCGCTGATGTATGCGGCGGGGATTCTCTATTTTTATCTGATCAGTAATTATGTAATCGGGATGCCGGTTTCATGGGGCGTGGTGCTCGTCAACTGCGGCGTGCTGACGGTCGGAGGGGACGCGGTGCTCTGCCTGCTGGCGGCGTTGCTGGCAAGACGCCTGCGCGCGGCGGGAGGATTCTGAGAAATGGCCTATTTTCCCCTTTCTATTGATCTGACGGACAGGAATTGTCTCGTTGTGGGCGGAGGAGCGGTCGCGGAGAGCAAGATCCGCACGCTCCTTTCCTTTGGTGCACGCATAAGGGCTGTCGCGCCGGAGTTTACGGCAGGGATTCTGCAGCTGGCCGGAGAGGGGAGCGGGGCGGCGCAGAGGATCCCACTGTCCGGCGGGAAGGGTGAGACGGCGCAGAGGATCCCGCTGTCCGGCGGGGAGAGCGGGGCGGCGCAGAGACTCTCGCTGGCCCTGCGGGAATTCCGGGAGGAGGATCTGGAGGGCGCTGTGCTCGCCGTGGCCGCCACAGACCGCCGGAATGTCAACGAGCGGCTCTTTCATTTGTGCACAGAGAGGCGGATTCCCGTCAACGTTGTGGACAGAAAAGAGCTGTGCACCTTCTATTTTCCCTCCATGGTGCGGCGGGAGGATCTCGTCGTCTCGGTGTCGACGGGGGGAAGCAGCCCCGCGCTCGCGGCGAGACTGCGCAGGAAGCTGGAGGCGGCTGTCCCGGAGGCGTACGGAGAGATCGGCAGGGAGTTGGGAAGATGGCGCGGCTATGTGCAGGAGCGCGTTCCGGATCAGAGAGAGCGCAAAGAGATCTTTGAGCGCCTGCTGGATCTACTGGAGAGGGAGAGCGGAGCGGCGGAGAAGGAGGAGCGTGGAGGTCCGGAAATGGAAACGGATTCCCGCCTGCTGCTGCGCCGGAGCGAGGTGGATGACGTGATCAGAGCGGTGAGGGCAAGAGAATGAGGAGAGAAGAACTGCCGGAGGTACTGCGGATCGGAACGCGGGGCAGTGCGCTGGCGCTGGCGCAGACGAAGCTCTTTACAGACAGACTCAGAGCTCTCTGTCCGTCTGTTTGCTGGGAGATTGTGACGATCCGGACGGAAGGAGACCGGCATCCGGAACAGCCTTTGCGGGAGTTCGGCGGTCGGGGTGTGTTTGTGACGGCGATTGAGGATGCGCTGCGGGAGAGACGGATTGACTGCGCGGTGCATTCCGCGAAGGATATGGCGGCCTCCCTGCCGGACGATATGGAAATTGCCTGTGTTTTGCCGCGGGAGGATCCGGCGGATGTGCTCGTGACTCGCGGAGGAGCGGAGCTCTCCGCTCTTTCCGTGCCGGGCGGGGCTGCGGAGCCGTCTGCGCTGCGGCGGGAACCAGTGGCAGGAGAGCAGGCGGTGACGGGAGAAGGGGCGCAGGAACAGGGGAACGGGCGCATCGTGATCGGCACAGGCTCCCCGCGCCGGAAGGCGCAGCTGTGCGCTCTCTTCCCGGAGGCCGTGATCGCGCCGGTTCGGGGGAATCTGCCGACCCGGCTGGACAAACTAAGGAGTGGCAGCTTCGATGCGCTGGTGCTGGCGGCGGCGGGACTCAGGCGTATCGGTCTGGATCAGGAACCGGATCTGTGCTATCGCGTTTTTACGCCGCAGGAGATGGTTCCGGCGGGTGGGCAGGGAATCATCGCCGTCGAGACAGGGCGGCAGACTTTTCCTTTCCTGAGGCAGCTCGGAGACAGAATGGCAGGAGAGGAACTGGAGACAGAGAGACTGCTGCTGCGTCTGCTGGAGGCGGGCTGTCATGAGGCGATCGGCGTCCGGGCGCAGCTGCAGGAGAACGGAGAGGAGATCCGGATCGATCTGATGAAGGAACTGCCGGACGGGATTTACCGGCGCAGCGGGAGAGCGCCCGCCGCCGGAGGGCGGGAACTCGCGCAGAGAATGGCGGAAGAGCTGCTGACGTACCAGAGGGAGCAGAACGGTAAAGCGCAGATCCGCAGACAGTAGTGCCGGTTTGGAATCAGTGCAGACGAGTTTGCGGCGGGAGTGTAGAAAATATGGGAATGGTGTCGCTGGTGGGAGCCGGACCGGGCGATCCGGAGCTGATCACGGTAAAAGGGTGGAAACGGATTGGCAGCTGTGATGCGCTGCTCTATGATTATCTTGCGCCGCAGGCGCTTGTGTCCGCAGTCAGAAAAGACTGCGCCCTGATCTGCGTGGGAAAAAGAGCCGGAGGGATGTCCGCCAGTCAGGAGGAGATCAACCGGCTTCTGGTTTCCTGTGCCGGAAAATACGAGCGGGTGGTTCGCTTAAAAGGAGGAGACCCGTTTGTGTTCGGACGCGGCGGGGAGGAGGCGCTCGCCCTGCAGGAGGCGGGGGTGCCCTATGAAGTGATACCGGGCGTTACCTCGGCGATTGCAGCGCCTGAGGCGGCTGGGCTACCGGTGACGCACCGCGGGGTGAGCCGAAGTTTTCATGTAGTGACGGGGCAGACGAGAGCGGGAGAGGAGGATTCCTTTCTGCAGGACTCGCTTCGGACACTGGCGGGGACGGAGGGGACGCTGCTCTTTCTGATGAGCGTGGGGAAGATCGGGGAGATCTGCACCGGGCTGATGGAGAACGGCAGATCTCCGGATACGCCGGCGGCGGTGATCGAGAACGGGACGCTTCCCGGACAGCGCCGTATCGATGGAACGCTGGGGACCATCGCGGGAATCGCGGAGAGGGAGCGGGTGGTCTCTCCGGCGGTTCTGGTGATTGGCGAGACGGCGGCGTTTCATCTGGCAGGGGAGAGAAATGGTCAGGAGAGTGTCCCGGCAGATGGGGAGGCAATGTCTGCGGTTGCTGTCGCGGAAGTCTGCTCAGAGAACGGCGCGGTATGCGCGGTGCCGGATGAGACAGGACTGCCTGCGGAGGGTTCGATGGGACTGTCTGCGCCGGATGGCGCGGCATGCACAGTATCGGATGATGCGGAATTGCTCGCGGCGGGTTCCGCAGGACAGATTTCGCGGATCGGCGCGGTGGGAACGAGGGAGACGCTCGCCCGGTTTGCGGCGGCGCTGGGAGCGGGGACGGAACAACCGGCGGGCTTTGTGCCGCTTCTGACCATGGAAGTGAGAGAGACGGAGGAATACGGGACGCTGCGGGAAGAGACGGCGCGTCTTGCCTCCTACGACTGGATTGTTTTCCTGAGCAGACAGGCGGTAAACCTGTTCTTCCGTGCGCTCTCGAAGAGCGGACGGGATGCGAGGGCGCTGGCGCCGTGCCGTGTGGCCGTGAACGGGGCGGGGACGGCGGCGGTGCTGGCAGAGCATGGAATCCGGGCG
>JAUNGV010000097.1 GCA_030524225.1 Eubacteriales bacterium | reverse complement strand
ATAAATGTCACTCTGCCAATGTCGGACGGCGGAGGGGCATTTATTTTTTTGCAAAGAAAAGGGAGGAGAACACAATGCCTGAAACAAGAACAGAGTCGATTATTTTTACCGCGGTGACCGCATGGATCATGGTCTATCTCATGACGCTGTACAATACGGTACTGGCCAGCGGCAATTTCGTGAACAGAACCTTCTGGATTGCATTGAAAGGGATGTGGGTGGAGTTTGTCATCATATTTCTGTGCGCTTACTTTATTTCCGCTCACGTGGCCAAATATTTTGCGTTCCGGGTGGTGAAGCCGGGGGATCGGCCGATTGCGATTATTTTTGCGATTCAGATCTTTACGGTGGTCTCGCAGGTGGCGCTGGCCAGCATACTGGGCGTGTACCACGGCTACGGGTTCACGAATCAGTTTATCCCGAATTATCTCGTCACCTACTGCCGCAATTTTGCGATGGCGCTTCCGCTGCAGCTTTTCATCGCGGGTCCGGCCGCGAGAGCGCTGTTCCGATTCTTCTTCCGCAGAGAAAAGAACCGCACAGAGTGAGCCGGACGGGGAATGGAGATGAATGATGAAGCTGAAAAAGAAGAGAACGCTGTTTATTTTGTTTTTGGCGGCGGTGCTGCTGCTGGTGTTCAGTATGCTGCTTTACCGGCCCGGCGGGAAGCATGAGAGTATCACGGAAGTGATGAGAGACGCGGTTCTGCACGAGGAGAATCGCATTGCTTTTCTGGAAATCAGGGATGTGAATCCGGGATTGATTTCCGCCGTTTCGGTGACGGTGATTCTGCTCGTGGCGGCGGCGCTGATCCGGATCCTGATTATTCCGCGGTTTCAGTACGTGCCCGGAAGGTTTCAGATTCTGCTGGAGCAGCTGGTTTCCCTGTTTGACGGACTGGCGAAATCCAACAGTCCGCACCGCAACGGATTTCTGGGAGTCTATCTTTTTGGCGCGGGGATTTATATCTTTGTGGGAACACTGTTTGAGCTGTTCGGCTTTCAGGCGGTGACGACAAGCGGTCTCTCGGTCGCTCTTCCCGCGCCGCTTTCCGATATCAACGGCGCCATTGCACTGGGGTGTCTCTCCTATCTGGTGATCCTGTCAGGGGGAATCGCCGGAAACGGGCTCAGAGGCGTGGGGAATACGCTGAAGGATTTCTCCCTGCCGATCTCGATGAGCTTCCGGCTGTTCGGCGCGCTGCTGTCCGGACTGCTGGTGACGGAGCTGGTTTACTACTATATTCAGCTGAGCTTTGTACTGCCTGTTCTGGTGGGCGTGATGTTTACGCTGCTGCACGCCCTGATCCAGACGTATGTTCTGACTATGCTGACCGCACTGTTTTACGGAGAGGTGTCGGAACCGCACGCTCCGGAGAAAGCAAAGACGACGGGCAAGGCCAGAATCTGAGAAGCAGACGGGGAGGATTCGACCATCCGGAAATCGTATTGAGATTGTTTTACTAAATTAATTTTATTATTTTACTTTATTTCAAGGAGGATGAATCACATGAAAAACATGAAGAAGATGGTGAAACGGATGATGGTACTGGTGAGCGCGGCAACCGCGTGGTCTGTGGCGGCGATTCCGGCTCACGCTGCGGAGGAGACGGCGGTAATGGCGGCTGCGGATCCCACAGGGGACAAGGCGATGGCGGCAGCACTGGTAGTGGGGCTGGCCGCGGCGTTGGGCGCGCTGGGTATGGGCATTGCCATCGCAAAATCGGTGGAGGGAATTTCCCGTCAGCCGGAAGCGGAGGGAAAGATCCGGACCAGTCTGATGCTGGGTCTGGTATTCGTGGAAACCGCCATTATTTACGCGCTGATCGTAGCGATCCTGATTATTTTCGTACTGTAAGGGGGCGATGGGAATGAACATTCCTTTGAATATCGACTGGCAGCAGATTCTTCTGCATCTGTTTAATTTTGTAATCCTGACCGCCGGTTTGTACGTTTTGCTGTATCAGCCGGTGAAGGATTTCATGAAAAAGAGGGAGACCTATTACCAGGGACTCTCCGATGCGGCGCAGGGCGAATTGGAGAAAGCGCAGCAGCTGCGCAAATCCTGCGATGAGAAATGGAATGCGGCAGAGGAGGAAATCCGTCAGAGGAAAGCCGCCGCGGCGCTGGAAATGGAACAGGAAAAGCGTCAGAATCTGGAAGAAACAAAGGAACAGTGCGAGAGCCTTCTGTGTCAGGCCAGAGAGAATGCTGATATGGAAAAGAAGAGGATACTGGAGAGCGCCAGAGAGGAGGCGGCGCTTCTTGCTGTGTCGGCACTGGAGAAGCTGAGCACTTCCGCGAAGGAAGGCTCTCTGGAAGCGTTTCTTGAGGAGGCAGAAAGGGGGAGCCGGGCGTAATGGAACATACTCTGAAAAGAATTCATGTGCAGGCTTATCTGTGCAGCGCCGCTATGCCGCCGCAGGAACAGATGCAGCGTCTGGAACAGTTTCTGCGGGAAAAGTACAGGGAAGAGACCTCCCTTGTGTGGAAGGAGACGCCGGAGCTGACGTCCGGCTTTCGCATCGAGGTGGGGACGGCTGTTTACCACTGGAATCTGGAAGAACTCTATGACTGGAGCTTCGAGGCGCATAAGAAGCAGCTGGAGGAGACGCTTCTGCAGGCGGCCAGAAAAGAAGGAGCCGTGCTTCCGCTTCTGAAAAATGCGCTGGAGGAGTGGAAACCGAGACAGGAATTTGAAGAAATCGGCGTGGTGCTGTCCGTGGGAGATGAGATCGCCGAGGTGAGCGGTCGCTCCGGCACCTTATTTGGCGATATTCTGGAATTGGAGGCAGGAAGCGGGGGCTGGGCGCTGGAATTAAAAAGCGACCGGATCGGATGCGTACTCTTCGGAGATGATCGTGAGATCGCGGTGGGAAGCATCGTAAAGCGGACAGGAAGGGCCGCCGGAATTCCGGTCGGCGAGGCGTTCCTCGGAAGAATCGTGGATGCGCTCGGGTCGCCCATCGACGGAAAGGGTGAGATCAGGGCGGAGGGCTTTATGCCGGTGGAAACGCCTGCGCCGGGAATTATAGACCGTCAGCCGGTCAATACGCCGATGGAGACGGGACTTCTGGCCATCGACGCGATGTTTCCCATCGGACGGGGCCAGCGGGAGCTGATTATCGGAGACAGGCAGACAGGGAAGACGGCCATTGCGCTGGATACGATTCTGAACCAGAAAGGGAAAAATGTCGTCTGCATCTACGTGGCCATCGGTCAGAAAGCCAGCTCTGTAGCGGGGCTGGTGGAGACGCTGCGCGAACACGGGGCTATGGAGTACTGCGTGGTGCTGAGCGCGTCGGCCAGCGATCCCGATCCGCTGCAGTACATTGCGCCGTATGCAGGCTGTGCGATGGGCGAATACTTTATGAACAAGGGACGGGACGTGCTGATCGTCTATGACGACTTGTCCAAGCATGCCATTGCCTATCGGGCGATCTCTCTTCTTCTGGAACGCTCGCCGGGGCGCGAGGCCTATCCGGGAGACGTATTCTATCTGCACTCCCGTCTTTTGGAGCGCTCCGCGCATTTGAGTGAGGCGAGGGGCGGCGGCAGTATGACGGCGCTCCCGATCGTGGAGACACAGGAGGGAGACGTATCGGCGTATATTCCGACGAATATCATTTCGATTACAGACGGCCAGATCTTTCTGGAGAGCGACCTCTTCTTTGCCGGGCAGCGTCCGGCTGTCAACGTGGGGCTTTCGGTCTCCCGTGTGGGCGGGGACGCCCAGACAAAGGCGATGAAAAAGGCGGCGGGCACGATCCGTCTGGAACTCGCCCAGTACCGGGAACTGGACGAGACGACCAAACGCCAGCTTGATTACGGGCAGGGACTGATGCGGCTGCTGCGTCAGAGGCAGCACAGCCCGCAGTCCCAGCATGAGCAGGTAATCGCGCTGACGGCGGCCCTGCACCATGTGATGCAGAACATTCCCGTATCTCAGATAGAAGAATTCCGCAGAGAGCTGGTGAAGGAAATGGAACAGAGGGAGCCCGCTCTCTGCCGGGAGCTGGACAGAGAGGGCATTCTGACGGACGAGAGGCAGGAAGCGATTCTGCAGAGGGCAAAGGAATTTCTGGCCCGCTGGCTTTCGGACAGGAATGCGGAAGGCGGCGTATAGAAAATGGCGAAGACAAAAGAAATCAAGAAGAGGATGGAGAGCGTGACCGATACGCAGAAGATCACGAACGCCATGTATCTGATCGCCTCCACCAAAATGAGAAAGGCCAAGAGCGAGCTGAACCGGACAAGACCGTATTTTTCCGCGCTGCGGGGAGAGATCAAGCGGATCTTCCGGACAGTAAAGGATGTGGAGAGCAAATATTTCTATCCGGTGGGAACGTTCGCGATTCCGGACGGAACGTACGGCTGCCTTGTCATCACGGCGGACAAGGGTCTGGCGGGTGCTTACAATATGAATGTGATCAGGGAAACCCAGAGGATGTACGCGGAACACAGTGATATGAAGCTGTTCGTCGTGGGGGAGTACGGCCGTCATTTTTTCACACAGCATCACATTCCCATTGAGAAGAGCTTTCTGTATACGGCGCAGAATCCGACGATGGAGCGGGCGCGGGAGATCAGCACGCTGCTGCTCGATCTGTTTGAACAGGGAGAGCTGGACAAGATATTCGTGATTTATACCGATCTGCAGAACAGTCTGACGGCGCAGGCGCGCTGCACGAGGCTCCTTCCCTTTCACCGGGGACAGTTTACGGATCACGAGGAAAAGCCGGTGACGGCGGGCTTTGAATTTATGCCGTCCGTGAGCGCGGTGCTGGACAACGTCATGCGCAGCTATGTGTCGGGATTCATCTACAGCGCGCTGGTAGACAGCTTTTGCAGCGAGCAGAGCGAGCGCATGACGGCCATGAATGCGGCCAATCAGAATGCGCAGAAAATTCTGGACGATCTGTCCGTCAAGTATAACCGGGTGCGGCAGGCGGCGATCACCCAGGAGATCACGGAGGTCTGTGCCGGTGCGAAAGCGCAGAGGAAAAAGAAACGGAAGGAGGCGCAGAAAAAATGAGAACGGGAAAGATCGCGGAGATTTCCGGTCCGGTGGTGGACGTAAGCTTTCCGGAGGGGGAGCTTCCCAGAATCAAAGAGGCCCTGTCGGTCTCCGTGAAGGAACAGGAGAGAATCATGGAGGTGGCCCAGCAGGTCGACGCGCATACGGTCCGCTGCATTATGCTGGCGGAGAGCGAGGATCTGGCGCGGGGAATGGAGGTGCACGCGCCGGGAGAGGGCATCCGCGTTCCGGTGGGAACCTGCACGCTGGGGCGGATGTTCAATGTGCTGGGACAGCCGATCGATGGCGCAGAGCCGGTGCCGGAGACGCAGCCGCACTGGGAGATTCACAGAAAGGCGCCTTCCTTCGACCAGCAGAAGCCGGTGAGGGAAATCCTGGAGACGGGAATTAAGGTCATCGACCTCTTAGAGCCCTATCCCAAGGGAGGAAAAATCGGCCTGTTCGGCGGAGCGGGCGTGGGCAAAACGGTTCTGATTCAGGAACTGATTCACAACATTGCGATGGAGCACGGCGGCTATTCCATTTTTACCGGCGTGGGAGAGCGCAGCAGAGAGGGAAACGATCTGTGGACGGAAATGAGGGAGAGCGGCGTGGCGGACAAAACGGCGCTTGTCTTCGGCCAGATGAATGAATCCCCCGGCGTTCGTATGCGGGTGGCTCTTTCCGGGCTCACGATGGCGGAGTATTTCCGGGAGGAGGAGCACAAGGATGTGCTGCTGTTCATCGACAATATCTTCCGCTTTGTGCAGGCGGGCAGCGAGGTGTCCACGCTGCTGGGCAGAATGCCGTCCGCGGTGGGCTATCAGCCCACTCTCGCGGGGGAGATGGGCGCGCTGCAGGAGCGGATTACCTCCACGAAGAACGGCTCGGTGACTTCTGTGCAGGCCGTCTATGTGCCGGCGGACGATCTGACGGACCCGGCGCCCTCTACGACCTTCACTCATCTGGATGCGACCACAGTCCTGTCCAGAAAGATTTCGGAACAGGGCATTTATCCGGCGGTGGACCCGCTGGCCTCGACATCCCGCATTCTGGAGGCGGATATCGTGGGAGAAGCCCATTATGAGACGGCCCGCAGGGTACAGGAGATTCTGCAGAAGTACAATGAGCTGCAGGATATTATCGCCATTCTCGGTATGGACGAGCTGAGCGATGAGGACAAAAAGACGGTGACAAGGGCGCGCAAGATCCAGCGTTTCCTCGCCCAGCCCACGCATGTGGCGGAGAAGTTCACGGGCATTCCGGGGGTCTACGTCCCGCTTTCCGAGACGATCCGGGGCTTTGAGGCCATCGCGGGTGGAGAGATGGACAAGTGGCCGGAAGCCGCTTTTTATAATGTGGGCACGATTGACGATGTGGTGAAGAAGGCAAAGCAGATGGAGGAGGCCTGAGTATGGAACAGTTTCAGGTGTATATTCTTGCGGCGGACTGCGCGTTTTACGAGGGCCCCTGCGAGTCCCTGATCGTTCCCACCCTGCAGGGACAGTACGGAATCCTGGCGCATCACAGCAATACCATCGGAGCGGTGGTTCCCGGAACGCTTTTCTATCAGGTTCCGGGGGAATCGATGAGGATGGCGGCGGTGTCGGAGGGGCTTGTCAAGATCGAAAACAACGAGGTTCTCGTACTGGTGGATGCGGCGGAGCGGCCGGAGGAGATCGACGAGAACCGGGCGAGGCGCGCGGCGGACGAGGCGCGGGAGGCGATACTGCAGAAGCGCAGCATACAGGAATACAGGACGGCACAGGCAAATCTGGCCAGGGCGATTTCGAGACTGCGGGTCACGGACAGACGGATCAGGTGACCGGGCGGGCAGAAGAGACGGCGCTGTTCTCTGACGGAAAGGATTCTGTCAGAGAGCGGCGCTTTTGTGTGTCCGGGGTTCGGTATGGAAGGGCTTTCCGGATTCCGATGCGATATATCCGGGAT
>JAUNGV010000018.1 GCA_030524225.1 Eubacteriales bacterium | reverse complement strand
CTCCCGGGTCGGTTTCCTGATCGACGTCGGACTGGACTATCTGACACTGGCGCGGGGGACGGCGACCCTCTCGGGCGGCGAGGCGCAGCGAATCCGTCTGGCGACGCAGATCGGTTCCGGACTCGTCGGGGTCTGCTATATTCTCGATGAGCCGAGTATCGGTCTGCATCAGCGCGATAATGACAAGCTGCTCAACACCCTGAAAAACCTGCGCAATCTCTGGAATACGGTAATCGTCGTCGAGCATGACGAGGATACGATGCGTGCGGCGGATTATATCGTCGATATCGGGCCGGGTGCCGGGTCGCACGGCGGAGAGGTCGTCGCCTGCGGCACGGCGGAGGAGATCATGCAGGTGCCGGAATCCGTGACGGGACAGTATCTTTCGGGTAAACGGTGTATTCCGGTGCCGAAGGAGCGCAGGGAGCCGGCGGGCTGGCTGACGGTGCGCGGCGCGGCGGTCAACAACTTAAAACATATCGACGTCTCCTTCCCGATCGGCGTGATGACGGTGGTCACGGGCGTCTCCGGTTCGGGCAAGAGCTCGCTTGTCAATGAGATTCTCTACAAGACGCTGGCCAGAGAGCTGAACCGCGCGCGCATCATTCCGGGAGCCCATGACGGGATCGAGGGAATGGAACAGCTGGATAAGGTGATCGACATCGACCAGTCCCCGATCGGCCGCACGCCCCGCTCGAATCCCGCGACCTACACAGGGGTGTTTGACATGATCCGGGATCTGTTCGCCGCGACGGCGGATGCCAAGGCGAGAGGCTATGCGAAGGGACGCTTTTCTTTCAATGTAAAAGGCGGGCGCTGCGAGGCCTGCTCGGGCGATGGCATCATCAAGATCGAGATGCACTTCCTGCCGGACGTCTATGTGCCCTGCGAGGTCTGCCACGGCAAGCGCTATAACCGGGAGACGCTGGAGGTCAAATATAAGGGAAAGAGTATTTATGATGTGCTGGATATGACGGTGGAGGAAGCGGTGACGTTTTTTGATAATGTGCCGCGGATTCGCAATAAGATCCAGACGCTCTACGATGTGGGACTGGGCTACGTCAAGCTCGGACAGCCGTCCACGGAGCTCTCGGGCGGCGAGGCGCAGCGGATCAAACTGGCTGCGGAGCTCTCCAAGAAGAGCACCGGCAAGACCATCTATATTCTGGATGAGCCGACCACCGGTCTGCACTTCGCCGATGTGGAAAAGCTGACGGAAATCATGCACAAGCTCGTGGAGGGCGGCAACACCGTGGTGGTGATCGAGCACAATCTCGACGTGATCAAAACGGCGGATTACATCATTGATATCGGCCCGGAGGGCGGAGAAGGCGGCGGAACGGTGATCGCCAAGGGGACGCCGGAGGAGGTTGCGCGGAACCACGGGTCGTATACGGGATACTATATCGAGAAGATGCTGAAGAAGTAAGGCGGCCTGCCGGCCTCATTGCTTATAACGACTTGCCCGTCCGATGTGCAAAGGTATCCGCCCGCAAGCGTGCGGAGCCTTTGCCCGCCGTCCGGGGCTTTCAGGTTAAAATTTTATGAATTTCTCCGGAAAGGCGGTAAAGGCTTTGAAAAACTGCTTCCTATAGAGTATAATGTTTCCTGCATATGCGGTTTGGGACAGGATGTTTGCCGCAGGGATGCGTATATGAGTGAGAATCGGCGTTCCGGCCGGGAGTGATTGTGCAGAGCCGGAAACGGGATCGGATGAGAACCGGAAGGAAACAGAGGAGCGGCGCAAGTGTCGCAGAGGGCGGAGGCAAACCGTGGTTTGCAGGGTGCCATCGTGCGGGAGCGCTCGGGAATGGAGATTGGTATGCAGTTTACGGATATCGGAATAGATCTTGGCACGGCTAGCGTGCTGGTATATATCAGAGGAAGAGGCGTCGTGCTGAAGGAGCCTTCGGTGGTCGCGTTTGACAGGGACTCCAATAAAATCAAGGCGATCGGCGAGGACGCCCGCCTGATGCTCGGCCGTACGCCGGGCAATATCGTGGCGGTCCGGCCGCTCCGGCAGGGTGTGATTTCCGATTATACAGTGACGGAAAAGATGATGAAGTACTTCATCCAGAAGGCGGTGGGTAAGAAAACCTTCCGCAAACCCCGCATTGCGGTCTGCGTGCCCAGCGGCGTGACGGAGGTCGAGAAGAAGGCGGTGGAGGACGCGACGTTCCAGGCGGGAGCGCGGGAAGTGTTCATTATCGAGGAGCCGATTGCGGCGGCGATCGGCGCGGGCATCGATATCGCGAAGCCCTGCGGCAATATGGTTGTTGACATCGGCGGCGGCACCAGCGACATCGCGGTGATTTCGCTGGGCGGCACGGTGGTCAGCACCTCGATCAAGGTGGCGGGCGATGATTTCGACGACGCCCTCGTCCGCTATATGCGTAAAAAGTACAATCTCCTTGTCGGCGAGCGCACGGCGGAGGACATCAAGATCAAGATCGGTTCCTGTTATCCCCGCCCGGAGGCGGAGTACATGGAGGTGCGGGGACGCAATCTCGTCACCGGACTGCCGAGGACGATCAAGGTTTCCACGGAGGAGACCGGGGAGGCGTTAAAGGAGCCGACGAATCAGATTGTGGAGGCGATCCACAGCGTACTGGAGAAGACGCCGCCGGAGCTGGCGGCTGATATCGCGGACCGCGGTATTGTGCTGACCGGAGGCGGGAGTCTCCTGCAGGGTCTGGAGGAGCTGATTACCTCCAAAACCGGAATCAACGCGGTGACGGCGGAGGATCCGATGACCGCCGTGGCGATCGGTACCGGCAAATATGTCGAGTTTCTCTCCGGAGGCCCCGGAAACGAAGCAAGGTTTCTGTAATGAATCAAACCCTGCGCGCATGCGCAGGGTTTTGTATTCTCACGGTGCGCCCTAAGACGCACGTCTTCACCCACAATCCTATGGAAGAAATCAAAGGGTATGTCACCCATATCGTCTATCGAAACGAAGAGAATTTTTATACAGTGTTTGAAGTCCGGCAGGAGGATGAGGATATCACCTGCACGGGATCGCCTGCCGCTATTCATGAGGGAGAGAGCTGTATTGTGTCGGGAACGTACACGGAGCATCCTGTCTACGGCGCGCAGTTCAGGGTGAGCAGTTATCAGGTCTGTCCGCCGGACGACGCGCAGGCGATGCTGCGCTACCTCTCCTCCGGCGCGGTCAAGGGAATCGGAGCGTCTCTGGCGGCGCGGATCGTAAAGGCCTTCGGCGACGATACGCTGCGCGTGATGGAGGAGGAGCCGGAGCGGCTGGCTGAGATTAAAGGGATCAGCGAGCGCGGTGCGCGGGAGATTGCGGCGCAGCTGAGCGAGCGCAAGGAGGTGCGCGACGCGATGCTCTACCTGCAGCAGTACGGAATTGCCAACCGCTACGCGCTGAAGATCTGGAAACAGTACGGAATGCGGATGTACGGTATCCTGCAGGAAAACCCCTACCGGCTCGCGGAGGATATTGAAGGAATCGGTTTTGCCACGGCGGACGAGATTGCGGGGCGGATCGGAATCCGGGCCGACTCGGATTACCGGATCAGGAGCGCCCTGCTCTTCGTGCTCTCCCAGGCGCTGGCGGAAGGAAACAGTTACCTGCCCAGAGAAGAGGTGCTGGCGCGGACGCAGCGGCTGCTCTCTCTCTCTGACGAGACCGTCCCAATCCAGCTCGACAATCTGGCGATGGAGCGCAGAATCTATATTAAAAGGAAAGAACAGAAAAACGGAGCGCCGGAGCTGCAGGTCTATTCCGCGGCGGCGTATCATGAGGAGCAGCAGATCGCGCGGCTTCTCGTCGAACTGGATCACAGCATACCCTCCAACAGAGAGGAGACGGGGAAAATTGAAGAGCGCATCCGCCGGCTGGAGGAGCAGGAAGGAATTGTGCTCGATGAGAAACAGCGGGAAGCGGTGACGCTGGCCGCGACGCACGCGGTGCTGCTGCTCTCGGGCGGACCCGGCACAGGAAAGACGACGACGATCAACACGATGATCCGTTATTTTCTCTCGGAGCAGATGG
Organism: Eubacteriales bacterium; assembly: GCA_030524225.1. Lineage (GTDB taxonomy): Bacteria > Bacillota > Clostridia > Lachnospirales > Lachnospiraceae > CAG-791. Next base: position 43,680 of record JAUNGV010000018.1, on the reverse strand, counting down.
ATGTGCTGCTGGCGGCGCCCACCGGGCGGGCGGCGAAGCGGATGACAGAGACGACAGGGTACGAGGCGAGAACGATTCACCGGCTGCTCGGTGTCAGGACGCTGCCGGGGGAGGAGGAGAGGCGCAGCTTTACCTCTTTTGAGTACGGGAGCGACAATCCGCTGGAAGCGGACGCTGTGATCATTGATGAGATGTCGATGGTGGACATGCACCTGTTTACGGCGCTGCTGAAGGCGGTGATGCCGGGGACGCGGCTGATTATGGTGGGAGATGTTCATCAGCTGCCCTGCGTGGGACCGGGAAAGGTGCTGCAGGATCTGATGGAGTCCGGCGTGTTCCGGACGATCGAGCTGACCAAGATTTTCCGGCAGGCGCTGGAGAGCGATATCGTCGCCAACGCCCACGCGATCAACGAGGGGCGTCCCGTTCGGCTTGATAATCAGAGCCGGGACTTCTTCTTTCTGGAACGGAACGATCCGCAGGTGATGTATAAGCATATCGTGCAGCTCGTCCGGGATATGATGCCGCGCTATGCGAACTGCGCACAGGGGGATGTGCAGGTGCTGACGCCGATGCGCAAGGGGGCGCTGGGGGTGGAAAAACTCAATCAGGCGCTGCAGTCCGTCCTCAATCCGCCGGAGCCGGGAAAGAAGGAATGGCAGAGGGACGAGACGGTGCTGCGCGTCGGGGACAAGGTGATGCAGACGCGCAACGACTATCAGATCGAGTGGGAGGTGCGGGGAAATTACGGGATTCCGGTGGACAAGGGAACCGGCGTCTTCAACGGGGATTTCGGGGTAATCCAGGACATCAGCGAGGCGGCGCGGGAGATGACGGTGCTCTTTGACGAGAACAGAACCGTCACCTATCCGTTTGAGTCGCTTGACGAACTGGAACTGGCCTACGCAATCACGGTGCACAAGGCCCAGGGCTCGGAATATCCGGCGGTGGTCCTGCCGGTACTCTCCGGGCCTCCGGCGCTGCTGACGCGCAATCTCCTGTACACAGCGGTGACGCGGGCCAAGACGTGTGTGACGATTCTGGGAAGCCGGGAGACGGTGCTGCGCATGATCGGAAATGTCTCGCAGAATGTGCGCTGTACCGGACTCGGGGACAGAATCCGGGAGATTGCAGGCGTCCCTGATTTGCCGGCTGCATTGCAGGAACCGCCTGTGCGGAGTCCTGTTCACAGTGCCGCAGCAGGCTGCGGCGGGGAGGAAGATGGGGAATAAGGGAGAGCAGGGAAAAGGAAGTCCGGCAGTCGCTGCGGCAGCCGCGGCATTTGCGGAACACTGGCCGGATCACGGCGCGGGAGGGAAGCGGACAAGCGGTCCGGCGGCCAGCATCAGTGCGCTGCTGCTGGATCTCATATTTCCGAGACGATGCCCCGTCTGCGACAGACCGGTACGGCCCTTCGGGGAGGAGATCTGCAGGGAGTGCGCCGGGACGTTCGAGCGCGTCGGGACGCAGACCTGCAGGCGCTGCGGCAAGCGGCTGCGCACGCCGCAGGAGGAGTACTGCCGCGACTGCCGGGAACAGGAGCATCGTTTCGCCTATGGGGGAGCGGCGCTGACATACCGCACCTGCGCGGGCGCTCTCTACCGGTTCAAGTATGGAGGCAGACAGGAGTACGCGTCTTACTTCGCAGGGGAGATGGCGCGGGTTCTGAGGGAGAGATTTGCACAGGATCCGGCAGATCTGCTCGTTCCGGTGCCGCTTCACCGGGAGAGAATGAGACGGCGCGGCTATAACCAGGCGGCGCTGCTGGCGGCTGCTCTCTCAGAAAGGACGGGGATCGCCGCAGAGGAGAAGGCTCTGGTGCGGGTGAGGAGAACGGCGCCGATGAAGGCGATGAGCGCGGCGGCGCGGCAAAATAATTTGAAAAAAGCTTTTCATGCCTCTGCAAATGTTGTAAAATCAAAGTCAATTATAGTGATTGACGACATTTACACTACAGGAGCGACCATAGACGCCTGTGCGGAGGCGCTGTATGCGGCAGGGGCGGCGAAGGTCTGTTTTCTGGCGTTGTCGATAGGGGAAGAGAGCGTATGCTGAACGAGAACAAGATCCGCCTGATGACGAAAATGGCGGTGTTCGAAAAACGGGAGGGAACGAAAGACGAGCGGATGGATGCCTTTTTTAAAGGCGATTACATTTCCAGCCAGCTGCTCCGCTCCTTTCTCTGCGCGACATTATCGTTCGCGATCCTCCTCGGCGTATACTGTTATTACAATTTTGAATCGCTGATGCTGTCGGTGTACAGCATGGATCTTCTCTCTTTTATGGGTCAGATCATTGTGATTTATGTGATTTTTACCGCTCTCGTTCTGGCGGTGACCTTCATCGTCTACGCGAAGCGCTATGATCGTATGCGTAAGGGGATGCAGGCCTATTATCGAATGCTGTCGGGACTCTCGGCAAGCTATCAAAGGAAAGAGGAATCGTAATCGGAATGACAACCTTACTGGAACTGCGGGAGCGGGCCATGGCGGTCTGCAGCGCGCATGAGAATGTGCTGACGATGGCTGGGAAATTTTTGCTGGCCTTTGTCTCGCTCCTTTGCATCAATGCGAGAATCGGATTTAATCCGACGCTCTCGAGTCCGCTGCTCGCGGTGGTGATCGCGCTTGTCTGTGCGCTGCTCCCGACCGCGCTTATTGTGGTGGCGATGGCGTTTGTGGTGATGGGGCAGATGTACACGCTGTCGATGGAGACGGCGATTGTGGCGGCGGTCATTTTTTTGCTGCTGCTCCTGCTCTATTTCCGGTTTGCGCCGAAGGACGCGGCGATTATTCTACTGCTGCCGATCTGTTTTCTGTGGAATATTCCTTATGTGATACCGCTGGCGGCGGGACTGCTGCTGACGCCGGCCTCTGTGGTGTCGGTGACGTTCGGGCTCGTGATTTCCTTCTTTATTCAGTTTGTGGCGGACAATGCGACTTCCATTACGGGGGTTTCCACGGAAGAGATTGCCGGTAAATTCCGATTTGTGGCGGACGGCGTCTTCCAGAATCAGACGATGTTTGTGATGATCGCCGCGTTTGCCCTCTCTCTGACGGTGGTCTATATGATCCGGAGACTGGTGATCGCGAACGCGTGGCTGATCGCCTCGGTGATCGGTTCCATCCTGAATCTTCTGGTGATTCTGATCGGCGACATGATGTTTGATACGAAGGTGTCGGTGGGCTTTCTGTTTCTGGGGACGATCCTCTCCTTTCTGATCGCATGGGTGATCCAGTTCTTTGCGTTCAACCTCGACTATTCGAGGACGGAGAGCGTGCAGTTTGAGGACGACGACTATTACTATTACGTCAAGGCGGTGCCGAAGGTGACGGTATCCACCAAGGCGAGGACGGTCAAGAAGATCAGCGCGTCGCGGGAGATTGCGCATCCGTACGCCAGAGGGCGCGGCGGGGAGTACGAGGAATATGACGAGGAGCCGCAGGAGTATGCGGATTCCTACGAGGAGGACTACGGTGATTCCTATGATCGCCGCGGAATGGAGTATGACGAGGTAGAGTCAGAGGACTGGAATCGGTAAATTATGCAGGCGCTGAACGCACTTATTTCCACTTATTTGACAAATCTTCATATGCCGACGATCCGGTGGACAGATATTGTTGAGGTTCTGCTCATCGCTTTTTTGGCGTACCATATTATGCTGTGGATCAAAACGACGCGGGCATGGTCGCTGGTGAAGGGCGTGGCGGTGATCCTGGTCTTTATTCTGCTCGCCATGCTGTTCAATATGACGACGATTCTGTGGATCGTCCGCAACGTCACGGGAATTGCGGTGACGGCCCTGATTATCATTCTGCAGCCGGAGCTGCGCAACGCGATGGAGGAGCTGGGACAGAAGAATTTTCTGACCGGTCTGATCTCCTTTGACAGCAAGGAGTCGGAGGGGCGCTTCTCGGACAAGACGGTCTCCGAGATCGTGCGCGCCTGTGTGGAGATGGGGCGCAAGAAGACGGGCGCCCTGATCGTGATCGAGCAGAACACGCCGCTGCGGGAGTATGAGCGCACCGGAATCGATGTGGACGCTGTGGTGACGAGTCAGCTGCTGATCAATATTTTTGAGAAAAACACGCCCCTTCACGACGGGGCTGTGATTATCCGCGGGGACAGAATCACCTCCGCGACCTGTTATCTGCCGCTGTCCGACAATAAGCTGGACAAGGATCTGGGAACGAGACACCGGGCGGGCGTCGGAATCTCAGAGGCGACGGATTCCCTGACCGTGATCGTCTCGGAGGAGACGGGCAAGATCAGTCTGGCCTACAAGGGGGCGCTGGACCGCGCGGTGGATGCGGATCAGCTGCGGGAACGTCTCGTACAGCTCCAGAACAAGAACGGACAGGAGGAGCGCAAGCGCAGCCTTCTGAGAAGGGGGAAGGGCAGATGAAGGCGTGGAAAAAACGATTGTTTGACAATCTGTGGCTGAAAATCTTTGCTTTTCTCTTTGCGGCGGTGCTCTGGCTGCTGGTGACTAATATCAACGACCCGGTGACGTATCTGCAGGTCAATAACGTGCAGGTCAGACTGCTGAACACGAACCTGATCACGGAGCAGGGGCAGGTGTACAGCGTGCTGGACAATACGGATGTGATACCGGTCGTCACAGTGACGGCGCCGCGCTCGGTGATCGATTCGCTGGAGGCGGACAACATCGTGGCGACGGCGGATGTCGCGGAGATGACGAGCCTGGACACCGTGGGAATTGATCTGTCCACAAACAAGTACAACAACGAGCTCGTCAGCATCACCGGCAGCATCGATGCGGTCCGGCTGAATATTGAGGCGCGCAAGACCAAATCCATCGCGCTGCGGACGACGACGACGGGAACCGTGGAGAGCGGCTATGTGCTCGGGGCGCTGAGCGCGGAGCAGAATCAGGTGCGGATCTCCGGGCCGGAATCGGTGGTGGACTCTGTCAGCACGGCGGTGGCGGAGATCGACGTCTCCGGATTTACGAGCAGTATCAGCACCAAGGCGGATATCCGTCTCTATGATGCGGAGAACAATCTCGTCGATACGACGAGTCTGACGATGAATATGACGAGCGTGAGCGTGAGCGTCGACATCTGGCCGGTGAAGGAAGTGCCGGTGCGGGCGGAGACGACGGGGACGCCGGCGGCCGGTTATATGGAGAGCGGCGAGGTGACGATCACGCCGGCGACGGTGGAGATCGCAGGGCGCAGCTCGGCGCTGAACAAGGTGGACGCGATCACGATTCCGGCAGAGGATCTGGATCTGACAGGGCTGAGCGAGGATCTTGTCAAGACGATTGACATCCGGCCTTATCTGCCGGAGGGGACGATGCTGGAGGATCCCTCCTTTGGCGGCAGCGTAGAGGTGAGCGTGGGCATTGAGCCGATCGCGGAGAAAACCATAGAAATCCGGGAGGCTGACGTGACGCTCTCCAATGTGCCGGAGGGCTATACGGCCCGTCTTGTCGAAGAAACAGACGACGGGGAAGAGGACAGCGAAAATGAAGAGGAGGAGAACCAGGCGCAGAGCGATCTGACACTGCGCGTCACCCTGCGGGGGCTGGAATCGGAACTGAATGAGATCGAAGGCGGAGCGGATGTGGCGGCGGCAATCGACGTGGCGGCGCTTCTGGAGAATACGATTACAGCGGATAAAAGCGGCACGTATCTGGCGACGGTGTCCCTGACGCTTCCGGAGCATGTGCGCGCGGCAGCTTCCCTTCAGGTCAGAGTCCGGCTGGAGAGTACGGAGAGCGCGGCCGCTTCGGCATCGAGTTCCGCAGCCGCTGCGGAGACGGGAGATACGGAAGAGGCGTAGGAAGATTTGTACAGAAGAATACTTGAAGATGCCGGAAGAAGTGTGTATAATAACTAAAGTGTTACACACAAACAGGGGAATGGCGCGTGAAGGGAGTAAGGGTACCGAAATGCTCAGTCAGAAAGTTACCATCAAGAATCCGACCGGACTACACCTAAGACCGGCAGGCATCCTATGTAAGGATGCGATGCAGTTTAAATCTCAGATCACTTTTACATTCAAGGGAACGACGGCGAATGCGAAAAGTGTGCTGAGCGTGCTTGGCGCATGCGTGAAATCCGGCGACGAAATAGAGCTGTTCTGCGAAGGGGAAGATGAGCAGGAGGCGCTGCGGACGCTGGTTCAGGCGATTGAAAGCGGCCTCGGCGAGTGATTCGCCGTGATTTGTCATACATAGACAGGAGGGCCGGTCCAAGCACAGGACCGGTCTTTTTTAATACCCGGGAAAACGGTCAAAGTACAGCCGGATTCCTTTTGAGAGGAAAGGCAAGGAGGAAAGCATACCATGTTAAATTACAATCGTTATCAGAGAAATCCCGTAGTGGACTATCCGGAGAGAACATGGCCGGACAAAGAGATCGAAAAGGCGCCGATCTGGTGCAGTGTGGATCTGCGGGACGGCAACCAGGCACTGATTGATCCGATGGTGGTCAATGAGAAGATCGAGATGTTTGAGCTGCTGGTCCGGCTGGGCTTCAAGGAGATCGAGATCGGGTTTCCGGCGGCCAGCCAGATTGAATTTGATTTCCTGCGGCAGCTCGTGGACAGAAAGCTGATTCCGGACGATGTGCGCGTCCAGGTGCTCTCCCAGTGCCGCAAGGAGCAGATCGAGCGCACTTTCGAGGCGATCGAGGGATGCAGGCAGGCGGTTGTGCACATCTATAATTCCACCTCGACGCTGCAGAGAGACGTGGTATTCCATGCGGATAAGAAGGAAATTATCGGAATTGCCGAGCAGGGAACGCGCTGGGTCAAGGAGAGGGTGCAGGATTTCCCGGGCAAGATCGTGCTCGAGTATTCTCCGGAGAGCTTTACCGGAACCGAACTCGACTACGCGCTGGAGGTCTGCACGGCGGTGCAGGAGATCTGGCAGCCGACGAAGGAGGATCCGATTATTTTCAATCTGCCCTCGACTGTGGAGATGAACACGCCGAACGTCTACGCGGATCAGATCGAGTGGATGAACCGTCATTTCCAGAACAGGGAGTCGATTATTCTCAGCGTTCACCCGCACAACGACCGGGGCACCGGCGTGGCGGCGACGGAGCTGGCGCTTCTGGCGGGGGCGGACCGCGTGGAGGGAACGCTCTTTGGAAACGGGGAGCGGACGGGCAACGTCGATGTGCTGACCGTGGCCTACAATATGTTCTCCCAGGGCATCAATCCGGAACTGCACATTGAGAACGTCAATGAGATCATCGAGGTCTATGAGCGCTGCTGCAAGATGCGCATCGATCCGCGTCATCCGTATGCGGGCAAGCTCGTGTTTACCGCGTTCTCCGGTTCCCATCAGGACGCGATCAACAAGGGCGTGGCGGCGATGCGGGAGAGGGGATCCGCAAAATGGCAGGTTCCGTATCTGCCGATCGATCCCGCCGACATCGGGCGCACCTACGAGCCGATTGTCCGGATCAATTCCCAGTCCGGCAAAGGCGGAGTCGCCTTCGTTATGGACACCTACTTCGGCTTTAAGCTGCCCAAGGGGATGCACCGCGAGTTCGCGGACGTCATTCAGAGAATGTCCGAGCAGCAGGGCGAGGTCGCGCCGGAGCAGATCATGGCGTCCTTCCGGGCGGAGTACCTCGACCGGAAAGAGCCGCTTCACTTCCGCAAGCTGACCGTTATTGATCTGGGAGATTCGGCGCATGAGGATTTTGACACGAAGGTTGTGATCGACTATACCGACCACGGAGAGGCAAAACGCTTTGAGGCTGTCGGAAACGGCCCTCTGGATGCGGTGAAGCGGGGCATCAAGGAATCGATGGGCCACGATGTGAAGATTCTGGACTACGAGGAGCACGCGCTGAAATCCGGCTCCGATTCGCAGGCGGCGGCGTATATCCATCTGCTGAACGCGGAGACGGGACAGGTCACTTACGGCGTCGGCGTCAGCTCGAATATCACCCGCGCCTCCGTGCGGGCCGTCTTCTCGGCGCTGAACCGGCTGGGAATCGGCGAGGATAAGAAGAGAGAGCCGGGGGATTTCTGAGGAACCGGAAAGGAAGGCGTTTCCCTGATGATATGTGCAGGGCGCCGGTTTAACAGAGTGTGGTTTTGACAGACAGCCCCTTTTTGCAAAGAGGGGCTGTTTTTGCGGGAAATACGTTGTCGGGAGTCCGGAAACAGTGTAAAATACATGCAGTGCCGCAGAGGAGCTGCGGCAGAAAGGTAGAGTAGTAGAGTATGGGAGTACGGACAATTTCCAATGCGGCGATGACCGTTGAAATCGAGACCCGCGGAGCGCAGCTCAAGTCTATCCGGGACGCGCAGGGACATGAGTATCTCTGGCAGGGCGATCCGGCCTACTGGAAGGGCAGGGCGTACAATCTTTTTCCTTTTATCGGCAGAATGGAGGGACAGACGTACACGCTGTTCGGGAAGAGCTATTCGTTGGACCCCCACGGCTTTGCGAGAGGCGCGGAGTTTGAGGTCTGCGAGGAGAGCGGAGAGGAGGTTGTCTTCCTGCTGCGGGACAGCGAGGAGACGTACGCGCACTATCCGTACCATTTTGCGTTCCGGATCCGGTACCGACTGATCGGAAACAGGCTGGAGACGACGTACCTCGTGGAGAACGGCGACGAGAAGGAGATGTACTTCGCGGTGGGAGGCCATCCGGGTTTCTTTGTGCCGATGGAGGAAGGTCTGCGTTTTGAGGATTATGTGCTGGAATTTGAGACGGAGGGCGTTCCCGGAGAGGCAGAGGCGGCCAAAGGAGTCCGCATCGTGCACATGTCGGAGAAGGCGCTTCCGGACCGGATCGAGCCGTATGAACTGGAGGAGGGAAAGAGGATTTCCCTGCGTCACGATCTGTTCGACAACGACGCGGTGGTGCTCACGGATATGCCGCGCTGTGTGACGATTCGCACTCCGGGGGGAAAGCGGGCGGTTCGCGTTGATTTCCCGCAGATGCCGTATGTGGGATTCTGGCATGTCCCGGGCAAGGAGGCGCCGTATGTCTGCGTGGAGCCCTGGTCTTCGCTGCCGGGCTGGGACGGAACGGACGAGGTGTTTGAGAAGCAGGAGGATCTGCTACATGTGAATCCGGGAGAGACGTACCGGAACGTGTGGGGAATCGAGATACTATAGAGCAATACAAACGGGAGGACGGGATTTGTGCCGGAGCGTCACAAATCTCGATCATGGCAGACGCGAATTGGAGATTTGCGTCGCCCCGTCGCAGGGAACGCTCCGGAATGGAGAATAAACATGGCACAGCAGAAGAAACTGGTGGAGGAAATTACGTCCAGAGACGAGGACTTCACCCAATGGTACACAGACGTCGTGATTAAGGCGGGACTGATCGCCTACTCGAATATCAAGGGCTTTATGGTCATCAAGCCGGCGGGCTATGCGATCTGGGAGGCGATCCAGAAGCATCTGGACGCGCGGTTTAAGGCGACAGGCGTGGAGAACGTCTGTATGCCGATGATGATTCCGGAGAGCCTGCTGAATAAGGAGAAGGATCTCGTCAACGGATTCGCGCCGGAGGTGGCGTGGGTGACCGAGGGCGGGCAGGAAAAGCTGCAGGAGCGCATGTGCGTGCGCCCCACGTCGGAGACACTGTTCTCTGACTTCTACAAGGATGACGTGCACTCCTACCGGGATCTGCCCAAGAATTATAACCAGTGGTGCTCCGTCGTGCGCTGGGAGAAGGAGACGAGACCGTTCCTTCGTTCCCGGGAATTCCTCTGGCAGGAGGGACACACCGTGCACGCCAGCGCGCAGGAGGCGGAGGCGAGAACGCAGCAGATGCTGAACGTCTACGCGGATTTCTGTGCGGAGGATCTGGCGATCCCGGTGATCAAGGGGCAGAAAACCGACAAGGAGAAGTTTGCCGGCGCGCAGGCGACATACACGATCGAGGCGCTGATGCACGACGGACGCGCGCTGCAGTCCGGAACGAGCCACGACTTCGGCGATAACTTCTCGAAAGCCTACGGGATTCAGTTCACGGATAAGGACAACACCTTAAAATATGCGTACCAGACCTCCTGGGGGATGTCCACGCGGATTATCGGCGCTATTATCATGGTCCACGGAGACAATTCCGGCCTCGTGCTGCCGCCGAAGATCGCGCCGGTACAGGTCTGCGTGATTCCTGTACAGCAGAGAAAAGAGGGCGTGCTGGAGAAAGCGCAGGAACTCGCGGCCATGCTGAAGGATTACCGCGTCAAGGTGGATGATTCGGACAAGAGCCCGGGATATAAATTCGCGGAGCAGGAGATGCGCGGGATTCCGCTGCGCGTCGAGATCGGTCCGAAGGACATCGAGGCGGGCAAGTGTGTGATTGCGCGCAGGGATACGGGAGAGAAGACCGACTGCCCGATCGCGGAGCTTCCGGAGAGAGTCGGCGCGCTGCTGGCGCAGATGCAGACCGATATGTATGAGCGCGCCAGAAAGCATCTCGAGGAGCACACCTATACGGCGGCGACGACGCAGGAATTCGAGCAGACCTTTGCGGAAAAGACCGGTTTCGTCAAGGCAATGTGGTGCGGAGAGCTGGCCTGCGAGGAGAAGATCAAGGAGAATTACAGCGTGACGAGCCGCTGCATTCCTTTTGAACAGGAGCAGATCGCGGGAACCTGCGTCTGCTGCGGCAAACCGGCGAAGAAGATGGTATACTGGGGCAAGGCGTACTAGGATAAGGAGCACAAAGCGCTCCGGAATGGATGGGAAACAGATGAATATACTTGTGATTAACTGCGGCAGTTCGTCGCTGAAATATCAGCTGATCGACAGCGAAACGGAACAGGTTCTGGCAAAAGGTCTCTGCGAGCGGATCGGAGAGGCGGGCAGCGCGATTACGCATCAGGCGCGCGGCGGAGAGAAAAAGCAGACACAGGCGCCGATGCCGGATCACAGCGCGGCGATCGGACTCGTGATCGGGAAGCTGACGGATCCGGAGGAGGGCGTGATCGGCTCTCTGGCGGAGATCGGCGCGGTAGGGCACCGGGTGGTGCACGGCGGCGAGGCCTTCCACAAAGCGGCTTTGATCGACGACGCGGTGATGGCGGCGCTGGAGGAGCACTGCGAGCTGGCTCCCCTGCACAACCCGGCCAATATCACCGGAATCAGAGCGTGCGCGGAGAAAGCGCCGGGCGTGCCGATGGTAGGCGTGTTTGACACGGCATTCCATCAGACGATGCCGAAGAAGGCGTTTCTGTATGCGCTCCCTTATTCCTACTATGAGGATTACAAGGTGCGCCGTTACGGATTCCACGGAGTGAGCCACGATTTCGTGAGCGAGAGAGCGGCGCAGATTCTGGGGAAGGACAGGAAGGATCTGCGGATTATCGTCTGCCATATGGGCAACGGCGCGTCGGTGACGGCGGTGAAGAACGGAGAGTCGGTTGACACATCCATGGGCTTCACACCGCTGGAGGGTCTGATTATGGGAACCCGCAGCGGAAATCTTGATCCGGCGATCGTGACGTATCTGGCGGATAAGCTGGGCGTTTCCGCGAAGGAAGTGATCTCGATCTGCAACAAGAAGTCCGGTGTTCTGGGACTCTCGGGCGGATTTTCCAATGATTTCCGGGATCTGGCCGAGGCAGCCGCAGACGGCAATGAGGCGGCGGAAATCGCACTGGAAGCGTATGCCTACAGCGTTGGCAAGTATATCGGCGCGTATGCGGCGGCGATGAACGGTGTCGATGTGATCGCCTTCACGGCGGGCGTCGGGGAGAACAATGCGGAGGTGCGCGCGCGCATCGCGCAGTATATCGGCTTCCTCGGGACGAGTATTGATCCGGAGAAAAATAAGATTCGGGGCGAGGAGATTATTCTCTCCGCGCTGCAGGATAAAGTCGTCACGATGGTGGTGCCGACAAACGAGGAGCTCTCTATCGCGAGACAGACGCTTGCGGTGGTGCAGGGCGCAGAGTAAAAGAGCAGAGGACGGGTGCGGGAGTTTCGCTTCCGGCACGGACGCAGAGGGGTTGCCGGAGGCGGCAATCCCTTTTTTAAAAGAAAGGGCGGCGCGGAACGGGAACGGTTGCCGCTGTCAGTGATTCTCCGGTTACGGCGCAGGGAGAAGAGGGATGGCGGCGCCCGGGCAGCGGAACAGGCGGACGGCGCAGAAAGCGTCACGGAGGTGGATATGGAACAACATCAGAAACGAGGCGGAGACGGGGAGGGGAGGAAGCCGGTCATCGTCCTGCCGGAGCCGGTGAGACAGATTCTGTCCGTACTCCACGGAGCGGGCTATGAAGCCTATGTGGTGGGCGGGTGTGTGCGCGACAGTCTTCTTGGCAGGGAGCCGGAGGACTGGGATATTACCACCTCGGCGAAACCGGAGCAGACCAAGGCTCTTTTCAGGCGAACGATCGATACGGGAATTCAGCACGGCACGGTGACGGTAATGCTCGGCGGGAAGGGATATGAGATCACGACGTACCGGATCGACGGGGCGTATGAGGACGGACGCCATCCGAAGCAGGTTTCCTTTACAGCCAGTCTTTCCGAGGATCTGCGGCGCAGGGATTTCACGATTAACGCCATGGCCTACAGTGAGGAGGAGGGTGTGATCGACCTGTTCTGCGGGATGGAGGATCTGGAGGCGGGGGTGATCCGGGCGGTGGGCGACCCGGCGGAGCGTTTTACAGAGGATGCGCTGCGGATCATGCGGGCGGTGCGCTTCTCGGCGCAGCTCGGCTATGAGATCGAGGAAGAGACGAAGCGGGCGATCTCAAAGATCGCGCCCAATCTCAGGAAGGTCAGCGCGGAGCGGATTCAGGTGGAACTGACCAAACTCCTGTGTTCGGCCCATCCGGATGATCTGAGGATCGCGTGGGAGACGGGAATGACGGGGATCTTCCTGCCGGAGTTCGACGCCTGCATGGAGACGCCGCAGCACAACCCCCATCACCGCTACAGTGTCGGAGAACACATTCTGCATTCCCTCCCTGAGGTGAGACCGGATAAGGTGCTGCGTCTGGCGATGCTGCTGCACGACATTGGCAAACCTCTGTGCCGGACGACGGATGCGGACGGCACAGATCATTTCCACGGACACGCGGAAAAGAGCGCCGGGATGGCGGAACAGATTCTGCGGCGTCTCAAATACGACAACGACACGATCCGGCGCGTGGAGAGACTCGTTCGTTATCACGGACTGACGATTGAGGAGACGCCCGCAGGAATGCGGCGGGCGATTGTGGAGGTGGGGGAAGAACTCTTCCCGCTGCTGTTCGAGGTCAAATATGCGGACGGCGCGGCGCAGAGCGAGTACCGCCTCCCGGAGAAAAAGGAGCTGCTGGCCCGGTGGAGAGAACTGTACGACGGGGTGATGGAACGCGGCGACTGTCTGAATCTGAAACAGCTGGCGGTGTCGGGAAAGGATCTGATCGTGGCGGGTATGAAGCCGGGCGAGCAGCTGGGACAGACGCTGCAGGCCATGCTGCGCGACGTTCTGGAGAGACCGCAGGACAACACGAGAGAGTATCTGATGGAGCATTTCGGGCCGCAGGCAGGCTGCGGCGGGGAGGAGCAGGATGGGACAGAAGACAGGGGATGAACTGGAGCGGTGGGAGATCTCACAGGCCAGAGAGGCAGGGCGGACGAAGTACAATTTTGACGATCTGACAGGCATCATCGGGAGACTGCGGGCGCCGGACGGCTGTCCGTGGGACAGGGAACAGACGCACGAGAGCTTAAAGCCCTGTATGACGGAGGAGGCGGCGGAGCTTCTGGCGGCGATCCGGATCTATGACCGCACCGGCAATGCGGAGAATCTCTGCGAGGAACTGGGCGATATTCTGCTGCAGGTGATGATGCACGCGGCGATCGCGGAGGAAAACGGCGTGTTCTCGATTGACGACGTGGTAAACGGCGTCGCGCAGAAGATGGTGTACCGCCACCCGCATGTGTTCGGCGAGGTGTCGGCGGATACCTCGGAGCAGGTGCTGGCGAACTGGGAAGAGCTCAAAAAGAAGGAAAAAGAGGGGAAGGAATGGGTCAAAGCGCCGCTGCATGACATCCCGGAGGAACTTCCGGCGATGGCGCGGGCGCAGAAGGTGGTCAAAAAGATCAGAAAGCTCTACGACCCGTCGTTTGGCGCGGAGGAGGCCGGACTGGCGAAGCTGGAGGAGCTGGCGCACCGTCTGCGGTCGGAGGAGCTGGCGCGGACGCAGCGGCAGGAGGAGGAAGAGCGGACGCCGCAGGAGAGGATTGCCGGAATCCTCGGCGAGATGTCTCTCGTCATGGCGGGCATTGCCGCGGCAAACGGCCTCTCTCTCGAGCAGATTGTCAGAGATAAGACGGACGATCTGGTGGAGAAGTACGAGCCGGAGGAGTGAGAAGAAGCGTGTGATTTGGTGAGAATGTATATTGCCTTTTTCTCACAAATCCGGCATACTAGTCCATATAGTCTGCACTGTACTTTTCGGTATAATTGCGATCAGTAGGGGATCCGAGTTTCTACCGGGCGGCCGTTATCCGTCCGACTACCGAAACAGTCTGATGAGAATGTTCTGCCGCTTCGGGCGTTTGCCGGGAGCGGCGTGTCTTTTTTGCACGGGATCACCGCGCGTGGGACACCGAGAACAGATTCTTCTTTGATCCCCTTCACAACTGCACCGCAATGTTGCATTCGGCGGCATGCTGCCGCTGTGCGCGCCGCTTTTTAGAGTGGCTTCCGGAAACGTCCGGGTGCGGACTGTAAACCTATCTTACTCATTCTTATGTGGAGGGAAAATCGGAATGGAAAAATTGTTCAAGCTCAAGGAAAACGGCACGAACGTCCGCACGGAAATCGTCGCCGGGGTCTCGACATTTATGACGATGGCCTACATTATTGCGCTGAATCCCAATCTTCTGACAGGATTTGGAGCGAACGGCGGGCAGCAGCTCTGGAATGCCGTCTTTCTGGCGACACTCCTCTCATCTGCCATCGGCACGCTGTTCATGGCGTTTCTGGCTAACAAGCCGTTCGTCATGGCGCCCGGCATGGGACTCAACAGCTTCTTTGCGGTTGTCGTCACGAATATCGCGGCGATGACAGGACTGGCGTACACGCAGGCGTTCAACGCGGCGCTCTGCATCATCCTGATCGAAGGCCTGCTCTTTATCGTGCTCTCGATTCTCAAGATCCGTGAGAAGATCGTGCAGGCGATTCCGCTGGGCGTCCGGATGGGCATCGCTCCGGCGATCGGTCTGATGCTGATGAACATCGCATTCGGTTCCAACGCCGGCATTTACACAGAGGATGGCGGCCCGTTCTATATGCTGGGCGAGTTCTTCACCAACCTGAATTCCTCGATCACCTACAGCAACATGGGCGCAGTGGGCTACACAACGATGGTGCTCTACGTCGTGACGACATTTGTCGGACTCTTTGCCATTATCGCGATGAGCCGGAAAAATATCCGCGGCGCGGTTCTGTACGGCATGGTCATTGCCGCAGTGATTTACTGGGTGGGCGGTTATATTTTCCTGCCCGGCTTCGCTCCGTTCGCTTCGCTGCAGACGGCCTCTTTCCTGCCGCCGTTTGCGGATATGTTTGAGACGACGTTCTTTAAGTTTGATTTTGCGGATTTCTTCGAGATCGGCTGGACGACGGCGATAATGCTGATCATCACCTTCTGCATGATCGATATGTTCGACACGATCGGCACGCTGGTCGGTACGGCGAGCCGTGCGGGAATGCTGGATAAGAACGGCAATATGCCGAAGATGAAGGAGGCGCTGATCTCCGATGCGGTCGGAACGGTCTGCGGCGCGGTCACGGGAACTTCTACGGTGACGACGTTCGTGGAGTCTGCTTCCGGTGTGGAAGCGGGCGGAAGAACGGGTCTGACGAGTCTAACGAGTGCGGTTCTCTTCCTGCTGTGCATGTTCCTGGCTCCGATTGCGGCCCTGATTCCGGCGCCGGCGACATCGGCGGCTCTGATCTATGTCGGACTCCTGATGGTCGGCGGATTAAAGAACATCAACTGGGACGATATCACGCAGGTGGTGCCGGTCGGCCTGATGCTGATCTTCATGCCGGTTACCGGATCCATCGGTCACGGCATCGGCATCGCCCTGATCGCGTACACGGCGATTCAGCTGTGCACCGGCAAGGCCAAGGAGGTCTCCGTGCTGACGTATGTGCTCTCCGTTCTGTTCCTGCTCAAGTTCTTCGTGGTGGCGTAAGGGACAGGAGACCGCGCTTTCTGCGTCGGAAACAGGAATCCGGAGGCAGGATCACGGCAGACGCAAACCGGATAGCTGCGCCGCTCTGCTGCGGGATCGCTCCGGAATAAAGAGCAATCATGAATTAAAATAATAGGGCTGCCGCATCCCGGGAGATTTCGTCCCGGAATGCGGCAGTTTTTCGGTGGAATAATCCGGCGGAGCTTCCGGAACAGGAACTTTTTGAAAAAGAGAAAACACTCGCGCATATCGTGTGGGAAACGTTGTGCGGGAAACGCAATTTTCTTGACAAACATAGGAAAAGCGGATATAAATAGTGATATAGTTTGCGCGGAAAAGCCGCGTGGATTCAACGAAAACAGAATTTTACAGGAGGATTTACAATGAACAAGACTGAATTAGTCGCTGCTATGGCTGAGCAGGCTGAGATCTCTAAGAAAGACGCAGAGAAGGCGCTGAAGGCTTTTACCGATACCGTAGCTGCAGAGTTAAAGAAGGGCGAGAAGATCCAGCTCGTTGGCTTTGGCACATTTGAAGTTTCCACGAGAGCTGCGCGTGAGGGCAGAAATCCTCAGACCGGCGAGCCGATGAAGATTGAGGCTTCCAAGGCTCCGAAGTTCAAGGCAGGCAAGGCGTTAAAGGACGCGATCAACTAGTTTTTGTTCAGCGTGTACGGGCCCGGAGAGATCTTCTCCGGGCCTTTTTGAAAATGAAAAGGTCGGAATGGGAATACCGGCAGGTCGCGGCCTGTCCGGATACCGGAATGAGGAATGGTATGAGACTGGATAAATATTTGAAGGTGTCGCGCCTGATCAAGCGCCGGACAGTGGCGAATGAGGCGTGCGACAACGGCAGAGTGATGATGAACGGCAAGCCGGCCAGAGCTTCTGCGGAGGTGAAGCCGGGAGACGTGATCGCCATTTCCTTCGGAGACAAGGAGACGAAGGTGGAGGTGCTCGCGGTGCAGGAGACGGTGCGCAAGGAGGCGGCCGGAGAACTGTTCCGTTATCTGTAGCCGCCCGTTTCGCCGCGAAGGCCTTTGGCAGGGGCGTCGCGGAAATACGGAAGAGAGGCGGCGCTGCGCAGTTATATTTGCGGTGTGCGGGGCGGCGGAAGAGGGGCGGAAGAAGCCCACGGTACAGCCTTGCGGATTGTCGCGCGGCGTGTCATAATAAAAAAAAGGCATGGAAGTGCAGAGAGGCGGGCGCTGATGACGCAGGCGGCAGGTTGGCCGCCGGAATGCGGGAAAAGAACTCTGAAGCAACGTTTTGGTGACACAGGCTGCGGAGCGACCGCCGGGATGAGAGAGCAGGAGGCGCAAGGGATGGCGAGAAGAATTGCATATCGGAAGAAACGGCAGAATCGTTTCAGTATGTTTCTGGCGGTGCTTGTCGTCGGACTGCTGCTGGTGGTTGTATCGGTGGGAAGTGCGAGAATTATGACCAAACTCTCCGCTTACGAGGAGCGCAAGGCGGAGCTGGAGCAGGCGATCGCCGAGGAGGAGAAGCGGACGGAGCAGATCGAGGAGTACAGGAAGTACACGCAGACGAGCAAGTATGTCGAGGAAGTGGCGAAGGATAAGCTGGGACTTGTGTACGACGGCGAGACGATCTTTAAGGATGAGGACAGTGAATAGTCGGCTGTCCTCGTTCTTTTATTTTACGGGAGAGCGGAGCGGAAGGAGAGCGTTTTGGAGGATCTTCGGAAAAAAACAGAGCGCGCAATGCGGGAACAGGAGATGACGGAGCCGGGTGGGAATGTGCTGGCGGGGGTGTCCGGCGGTGCGGATTCGGTCTGTCTGCTCTGTCTGCTCTGTGAACTGCAGCATGTCCTGAAATTTACTCTGCGGGCAATGCATATTCAGCATGGACTGCGTGGTATCGAGGCGGAACAGGACGAGGCGTATGTGCGTCTTCTCTGCCGGAGTCTCGGCGTGCCGTACCGGGCGCAGGCAGTTCCCGTCGCGGTGTATGCGAGGGAGAAGGGACTCGGCACGGAGGAAGCCGCGCGGCAGCTGCGGTACGAAGCGCTGGAGCGGGAAGCACGGGCGATCTCGGCGCGCACGGGACGTCCCTGCCGGATTGCCGTCGCCCACCACAGGGAGGATCAGGCGGAGACCGTGCTCTTCCATCTGTGCCGGGGAACAGGGCTGCGGGGGCTGCGCGGTATGCTTCCGGCAGGGGACAGGGTGATCCGCCCGCTGCTCGGTGCAGAGAGAGCCGGAATCGAGGCGTATCTGCGAGAGAGGGAGATCTCATGGCGGGAGGATCGGAGCAACCGGGACGAGACGTATACCCGCAACCGTCTGCGTCACAGGGTACTGCCGATGCTGGAGCGGGAGATCAATGCGCAGACGGCCGCGCACATCGCCGCCGCCGCCGCCGAGCTGGGTGAGATTGAGGCATATCTGGAGGAGCAGGCAGAGCGGGCGTGGGAGCGATGCCGGATCGGGAGCGGGGCATCGGGGGGAGGCGGATCGCGGATCGGAGACGGGCCGCGGATCCAAAGCGGGCCGGAGAGTGAATCCGGACTGCGGATCGGCGCACTTCTGGAGCAGCCGCCGGTGCTGCAGAAGCGGATTCTCTATCTCGCGCTGGCGGAGGCGGCTGGCGGAGAACGGGATCTGCAGCGCGTCCATATCGAAGCGCTGCAGAGGCTGATCGGCTCTCAGGGAAATGGAATGCTCTCTCTGCCGCGGGGTGTGACGGCGAGGAAGAGCTATGATATCCTCTCTTTTTCCAGAGAGAACGCCGGATGCGGCCGGGATGGCCGGTTTCCTGCCGAAATCGGGCGCGGTCCGGAGATGACGGACCGCTGTCTTATCGGAACCGGAGGCAGTCCGGACAGAGATTCCGTTTCCGGCGGGATGGCGGCAGACGCACCGCTGCAGCCGGATTCGCCCTGCTGTCCTCTCGCAGAGAGCGAGTACGAGTGGGAGATCGTTTCGAATCCGTTTCCGGACGGTGCGGTTCCGGAAATGCAGTATACGAAATGGCTGGATTATGATAAAATAGGGGCGTTTCCTGTTTTCAGAACAAGACGGCAGGGGGATCGGCTGACGATCAGGGATACGGGGGAGAGCAAGAGTCTCTCGCGTCTGATGATCGATGCCAGAATCCCGGCGCAGCTGCGCAGCCGGATGGTGCTGCCCACGCATGGAAGCGAAGTGCTGTGGGTGCCCGGATGCCGGATCAACGCGGCGTACAAGGTAAGTCACCGGACCGGGCAGGTACTGCGGCTTGCACTGCGAACAGAGGAAAGCGGACGGCCTGCAGAGGCGGCGTACCAGACAGAGACAGAGGCATCCTGCTCCGGCGCGGCGGCACAGACGGGAGCGGGAGAACACGAGAGTATGGAGGAGAGACAAAATGGCTGAAATCATCCGCGAATTAATCAGTGAGAAGGACGTCGATGACAAGATCAGAGAGCTGGGCGAACAGATCTCAAAGGACTACGAGGGCAAGCAGGTGCATCTGGTGGGAATTCTGAAGGGCGCGAGCTTTTTCATGTGCGAACTGGCGAAGCGGATTACAGTTCCGGTATCCATTGACTTCATGTCCGTTTCCAGTTACGGCGGAGGCACGGTTTCCAGCGGAAGAGTCAAGATTGTCAAAGACCTCGACGATTCGCTGGAGGGGAAAAATGTGGTGATCGTGGAGGATATCATCGATTCCGGAAGAACACTGAATTATCTGGAGAAAGTTCTGAGGGAACGCGGCGTGGAGAGTATCCGGTTCTGTACGCTTCTGGATAAACCGGAGAGACGGGTCGTGGATCTGCATGTCGATTACACGGGCTTTAGAATCCCGGATGAATTTGTGGTCGGCTACGGAATGGATTACGATCAGAAATACCGCAACCTTCCGTATATCGGCGTGGTGGAGCTGCAGTAGGAATTTCTGCGGGCTCGGCGGAGAACCTCCGGCTGACGGGGAATGCACGCGAAGGCGGAGGGGATAAGGAGAAAGAGAGTTACCTTGGATAATCAGCAGAAAAATACGAATTATATATTGATCGGACTCATTCTGATCGTAGGGATTATGATGGTCATGCAGCTCTTCCGCAGCGGCGTTTCCACGGGGACGGCGTCTTATACGCTGGGAGAGTTTGAGAGGGACATGGAGGCCGGGCAGGTGGCGATGGTCGTCATCACGCCCAACCGGGAGACGCCGACGGGATCGGCGGGTGTGACACTGACGGACGGGACGCAGAGAATTCTGTACGCGACGGATATCGGAGAGGTGGAACAGACGGCGAGGGAGTACGGCCTTGATCCCGAGGTCAGAAGCGTACCGGCGGAGAACTGGTTTATGACGAGCGTGCTGCCGATGCTCGTTGTGGTGGCGGTCTGCGTCTTTGTGTTCTTCATGATGAGCGCCCAGAGCATGGGAGGAGGCGGAGCCAACGCCAAGATGATGAATTTCGGCAAGAGTCGCGCCAGAATGTCTTCCGACAGCCGTGTGACGCTCAAGGACGTCGCGGGACTGGCGGAGGAAAAGGAGGAGCTCGAGGAGATCATCGATTTCCTCAAAGATCCGGGAAAATTCACGAAGGTAGGCGCGAGGATTCCCAAGGGAGTTCTGCTGGAGGGGGCGCCCGGCACCGGTAAGACGCTGCTGGCCAAGGCGGTGGCCGGAGAGGCGGGTGTTCCGTTTTTCAGCATTTCGGGATCTGATTTCGTGGAGATGTTCGTCGGTGTCGGCGCGTCCCGGGTGAGAGATCTTTTTGAAGAGGCCAAGAAGAACTGCCCCTGCATCGTCTTTATCGACGAGATCGACGCGGTGGCGAGACGGCGCGGAACGGGACTGGGCGGCGGTCACGACGAGAGGGAGCAGACGCTGAATCAGCTGCTCGTGGAGATGGACGGCTTCGGCGTCAACGAAGGGATTATCGTGATGGCCGCGACGAACCGTGTGGATATTCTCGATCCCGCGATTCTGCGGCCGGGTCGCTTTGACAGGAAGATCAGTGTGGGACGTCCCGATGTGGGCGGCCGTGAGGCGATCCTCAAGGTTCATGCGCGGAACAAGCCGCTCGGGGACGACGTCAACCTGCAGCAGATCGCGCAGACGACAGCGGGCTTTACAGGAGCGGATCTGGAGAATCTGCTGAACGAGGCGGCGATTCATGCGGCGACGCAGAACCGGCAGTATATTCTGCAGAGCGATATTCAGCAGGCGTTTATCAAGGTGGGAATCGGTACGGAGAAGCACAGCCATATCATCTCCGATAAGGAGAAGAGGATCACGGCGTACCACGAATCCGGTCATGCGATTCTCTTCCATGAGCTGCCGGATGTCGGTCCGGTCTATACGGTCTCGATTATTCCGACCGGGATGGGAGCGGCAGGCTATACGATGCCGCTGCCGGAGAATGATGAGATGTTCCTGACGCGCGGACGGATGATGCAGGAGATCATGGTGGATCTCGGCGGCCGTATTGCGGAGGAGCTGGTTCTGGACGATATCACGACGGGAGCTTCCTCCGATATTAAGAAAGCGACGTCGGTGGCAAGGCAGATGGTGACACGCTACGGAATGTCTGCGGCGATTGGCATCATCAACTACGAACAGGAAGAGGAAGATGTATTCCTCGGCTACGATCTGGGACATTCGAGCAAACACTCCGAACTGATGTCCGGGGAGATCGACAAGGAAGTCAAGACGATCATCGACGAGTGCTACGCCAAAGCCAGAGAAATCATTATGGCGCATGAGGACGTGCTGCATAAGTCGGCGGCTCTGCTGATCGAAAAGGAAAAGATCACAGGCGCGGAATTTGACGCGTTGTTTGAAGAGGCATAAAAGAAGAGGCGGAGCGTGAGCGGCAGGCAGCCGTGAAGCGCTCCGCCTCATTGTTGCCGCGCCTGTATGAGTGTCTGGCTGGCCGGATTGTTATTACCCGCAACAGTTCAGCCCGCGCCATTCGCAAAGCCGCGCTGTCGCGCTTTCCGCCGCTACGCGGCTGCCTTTGCTCATGATCTGGCGCTCCCTCAGCCGGAAGCAAGCGGCACAAATTCGTGCAAGCACGATTTGCACCTCTTGCATCTGGCGGGGCGGCCTGTTACCAACCGCAACAGTTCAGCCCGCGCCATTCGCAAAGCCGCGCTGTCGCGCTTTCCGCCGCTACGCGGCTGCCTTTGCTCATGATCTGGCGCTCCCTCAGCCGGAAGCAAGCGGCACAAATTCGTGCAAGCACGATTTGCACCTCTTGCATCTGGCGGGGCGGCCTGTTACCAACCGCAACAGTTCAGCCCGCGCCATTCGCAAAGCCGCGCTGTCGCGCTTTCCGCCGCTACGCGGCTGCCTTTGCTCATGATCTGGCGCTCCCTCAGCCGGAAGCAAGCGGCACAAATTCGTGCAAGCACGATTTGCACCTCTTGCTTCCGGCTGGCTGAACTGGTGTCTGCAACATGCTAAAAAGTTCTTGACAAAAATGGGTTTCTGTTTTACAAAGTGCTTAAAAAAAGGCTAAAAAATGAGATTTCAGAGCAAAACACAGTTCGATTTAAAAAACAATTGTGCAAATCAAATAAAAACAAAAATTGATTTTTGTGAAGTTTGTTGATTCTGCGGATTTACCAAAAGGGCGGCGGATGATAATATACTACTCGTAACCCCCCAATACATTATAAGTTTTTTGCTATACCCCATAAGAGAATACCTTCTCTGAAAAAAGACAGGCCCCCCAAGCACTGTCTTTTTTTCTGCCCTTTTTTATTAAAATTTCCTATTCTACTCAAAAGGGAGTAGAATAGAGAAATACATGCAGAAGAGAATAAAATACAGTGCCGCAGAAAGCTGCGGCAGGAGGGAAAGTATGGTTCAGCCTGTATTCGACAAGCGGGCGCTGCACAGTGATGCAACGCCCGATTATATTTTTCCGTGGGAGCCAAAGCCGTACAGCAGGGTGGCTGTCCGGCTGCGCACAGGCAGATACGGCGTGCTGCGCTGCGGCGTGCTGCTGCGGGATGGCGCATGGCATGATATGTTAAAGTACGGAGAGGATGCGGAGTTCTCCTATTACACGGCTATTCTGGAACTGGATGACAATCCGCTGGAATATTGTTTTGAGGTGTTTTCCTGCGAAGGGGAAAAGGTCTTCTATGCGAGAAACGGATTTATGGAGAGCCTTGAAAGGGCGGTGTACTGGAAGATTGTGCCGGGATTTGCGGTTCCCGAATGGATGGTCGGCGCGGTGACGTATCAGATTTACGTCGACCGCTTCTGCAACGGAGATCCTTCGAATGATGTGCTGACGGACGAATATCAGTATCTGGGCGCACACGCGCAGAGAATCGGGGACTGGGGACAGTATCCGCAGCCCAACGATATTCATGAGTTCTACGGAGGAGATCTGCAGGGGGTGATCGACAAGCTTCCGTATCTGCAGGATCTCGGCGTACAGGCGATCTATCTGAATCCTATTTTCGTCTCACCGTCCAATCACAAATATGACTGTCAGGATTACGATCACATCGATCCGCACATTGGCAAAATCGTCTGCGACGAGGGAGAACTGCTGCCGCCGGGGGAGGGACGGAATGAGCTGGCCTCCCGCTATATCAGCCGCGTGACGAATCCAGCGAATCTGCGGGCGAGCGACGAGCTCTTTATCCGTCTGGTCAGGGAGGCGCACCGCCGGGGTATCCGTGTGATTCTGGACGGGGTGTTCAATCACTGCGGCTCATTCCACAAGTGGATGGATCGGGAGAGGATTTATGAGCAGCTGCCCGGAGAGCCGAAAGGGGCGTATCTTACGGCGGATTCCGCGTATCGCTCTTATTTCCGTTTCTATTCAGAACAGTGGCCCTGCAACGGGAATTACGAGGGGTGGTGGGGACATGAAACCCTGCCCAAGCTCTGTTATGAAGATTCTCCGGAATTATTCGAGCATGTCATGCGGATTGCGGCCAAGTGGGTATCGGCACCGTATCACGCGGATGGATGGCGGCTCGATGTGGCGGCGGATCTCGGGCGTTCGCCGGAGTACAATCACTTTTTCTGGAAATCGTTCCGCAGAGCGGTGAAGGAGGCGAACCCGGAGGCTGTCGTGCTCGCGGAACACTATGGAGATCCGCAGCCGTGGCTGCAGGGCGACGAGTGGGATACCGTGATGAACTACGATGCTTTCATGGAGCCGGTGACATGGTTCCTGACGGGAATGGAGAAGCACAGCGATGACAGGAGAGAGGATCTCTACGGAAATCCGGACGCCTTCTGGAGGGCGATGCTTCGCCGGAACTGTGGGGAGATCACGGAGCTTCCCTCCTTTATCAGTATGAATGAGCTGTCCAATCACGATCACTCAAGATTTCTGACGCGGACGAACCGCAAGGTGGGACGCAGCAATTCTCTGGGCTCTGCGGCGGCCGATGAGGGTGTGAACAAGGCGGTTCTGCGTGAGGCGGTCGTGATTCAGATGACGTGGCCGGGGGCGCCGACGATCTACTATGGAGACGAGGCCGGGCTGTGCGGATTTACGGATCCGGACAACCGCAGAACGTATCCGTGGGGGCGGGAGGATCAGGAGCTGATTGCATTTCACCGCGAACTGATCCGGATTCACAAAGCATATGCCTGTCTGCGTCACGGATCGGTCTGTCCGCTGACGAGTGCGTCGCACTTTATCAGCTACGGGCGCTTCTGCCGGAAGGAGGCTGTCATCGTTGCGGTCAACAATAATGCGTGGGAGACGACGCAGGAGCTGGAGGTCATCTATGCGGGTGCGCCGCGAAACGGACGGCTGCGCCTCCTGTTCCTGAGTGACGCGCAGGGATACCGCACAGGCGAAGAGGAGGAGAGCGCAGAAGTACAGGATGGAATCCTGCGCCTTACGCTCCCCGCCAATTCTGCGGTGATCTACGCGACGAAATAAAGAGGTGCCGCAGACAAGCTGCGGCAGGGAGGCCAAGTTTGGATCAAAAGCTTGATAGCATTTGATCCAAACACGAAACAGATCCGCAAGCGGAGCTGTTTCGAGGATTGCAGGTCAGAAATCGCCTGCGCGAATTTCTGACCGCAGTGCCGCAGGCAAGCTGCGGCAGGGAGGTAAAAATGTCTGAATTTCTGATGCCGCGTTATGTTTATACGGGAAAGGGCGCGCTGGAACAGGCTGCGGCAGGGATTGCGGCCTGCGGGAGCAGAGCGCTGGTCGTGACTGGCAGGCATGTGGGAAGATCTCCGATGATGGGAGAGGTGAGAGCGCTGTTGGAGGCGCAGGGAATTGGCTGCACGGTATTTGACGGAATTACCGGTGAGCCGACGGTGCGGATGATAGAGGAAGGCGTCTCGGTTTGGAAAGAGTCCGGGTGCGATTTTGCGATCGGGCTCGGCGGCGGCTCTCCGCTCGATGCAGCCAAGGCGATTGCGGCCGCCGCAGTGATGCCGGGCGGTATCGCTGCTCTGAGCGCGGGGGAGCCGGAGGGGCCTGTTCCTCCGATCGTGGCGATTCCGACTACAGCCGGTACCGGTTCAGAGGTGACCCGTTTTACCGTCATCACAGATCAGGACCGGGACATCAAAATGCTGCTGAAGGGGGAGAAGCTGATTCCCCGGATCGCGGTGGTGGATCCCTCCTACTCGGAGGATATGCCGAAGAGTGTGACAGCGGCGACAGGTCTGGACGCTCTGACACACGCTGTGGAGGCGTATACATCCCGAAAGGCGCAGCCGCTGACGGACGCGCTCGCAGTCTCGGCGGTCAGGAGAATTACAGCATGGCTGCCGCGCGCTTATGCGAGCGCGGCAAAGGGGCGGCCGGATCCGGAGGCGCGGGAGCAGATGGCGATGGCTGCACTGGAGGCCGGGATCTGTATCAACAATTCTTCGGTTACGCTGGTGCACGGTATGAGCCGTCCGATCGGCGCCCTTTTTCATGTCTCTCACGGAATTTCGAATGCGATGCTGCTGCGGGAGTGCCTGACTTTTGCACTGGACGGAGCCATGGACCGCTTTGCGGCGCTGGGCAGAGCGGTGGGAGCGGTGAAAGAGACGGATACGGAGCAGGAAGCGGCGCGCCGGTTTCTCGAAACGGTCGATGCCGTGATATCAGCCTGTGAGGTACCGACACTCGGAGAGTACGGGATAGACAGAGAGGCGTTTGAACAGGTATTGCCGAAGATGGCGCGGGATGCGATGGCCTCCGGCAGCCCTGCTAATACCAGAAAGCCCCTGCGGGAGGAGGATCTGATCGGGATCTACCGGAGGGCGTATTAGGTATTTCTTTTTCGCGGTTTGTGAGATATAATGAGGCATGGCAATAACTAAATATTTCTTATAGAAAGGTGGTACATACTATGCCCTTAGTAACAACGACCGAAATGTTTAAGAAAGCGTATACCGGCGGCTATGCAGTCGGCGCGTTCAATGTCAACAACATGGAAATCGTGCAGGGAATCGTCGAGGCTGCTAACGAGCTGCACTCTCCTGTCATCCTGCAGGCTTCCTCCGGCGCAAGAAAGTATGCGAACAGCGCGTACTTAAAGCACCTCGTAGAGGCTGCGGTTGAGACGAGCGATATTCCGATCGCGCTGCACCTTGACCACGGCGCTGATTTTGAAATCTGCAAGGCTTGCGTGGACACCGGATTTACCTCCGTTATGATCGATGCTTCCTCCCGCTCCTTCGAAGACAACGTTGCAGTTTCCAAGCAGGTTGCGGAGTATGCGCACGAGCACGGCGTCGTCGTAGAGGCAGAGCTGGGAACTCTCGGCGGCGTAGAGGATGATGTCAAGGTTGATCACGACAAGGCGATGTACACGGATCCGGATCAGGTAGAGGAATTCGTAAAGAGAACCGGCGTTGACTCTCTGGCGATCGCAATCGGCACGAGCCACGGCGCATATAAGTTCAAACCCGGCACGAAGCCGCAGCTGCGTCTCGACATCCTCGCTGAGGTGGCGAAGCGCCTTCCGGGCTTCCCGATCGTTCTGCACGGCTCCTCTTCCGTACCGCAGGAGTACGTCAGAATCATCAACGAGAACGGCGGCAAGCTCGAGGATGCGATCGGCATTCCGGAGGAGATGCTGCGTGAGGCGGCAAAGGGAGCGGTCTGCAAGATCAATATCGACTCCGACCTTCGCCTCGGCATGACGGCTGGTATCCGCAAGCACTTCGCGGATCACCCGGATCACTTCGATCCCAGACAGTATCTGACGGATGGCCGCCAGAATGTCAAGGATATTGTAAATCACAAGATCCTCACGGTGCTCGGCTCCGACAACAAGGCCTGAATCAGAGGCTGAGCCGGACGAAGAGAGGTGCACGGCCGTCTTGTGTTAAAAGGCGCAGAGTACTGTAGCCGCCCGGTTTTACCAGAATCATGATAAAAGAAAAGGCTTTCTGCGGTAGGTATTCTATCGCAGAGAGCCTTTTTTGACAGATTCTAATATTCATAAATAATGTTATGAAATACAGTCAAGAGAATGAACAGACGGCGGCAGCCGGGCGCAGGAAGGGCTAAAGAGAAGAAGATGGCAGAAAAATAGAGATCCCGGGTAAACGGCAGACAAAATAAAAAAATGGAAATAAAAGATGGTGAAAATAAAAGACAGCGAAATAGGAGGAAGAGAAATCAAAATGGAACAGAGCGGAACAGGGCAGAGCAGGGAGGATGGGATGGAATGGAAACAGAGAGGCTGTGTTTATTTTGTACGGCATGGGCAGTCTCTCTGGAATGTGGAGAATAAAATCTGCGGCTCCACCGATGTGCCTCTGACCGATAAGGGGAGAGGGCAGGCGGCAGAGACGGGGAAGAAAATCATGGAGCAGGGAATTAAAGTGGATGAGATCCTCTATTCACCGCTCTCCAGAGCGGCGGAGACGGCGCAAATTATTTCTCAGGCGACCGGAATCC
Organism: Eubacteriales bacterium; assembly: GCA_030524225.1. Lineage (GTDB taxonomy): Bacteria > Bacillota > Clostridia > Lachnospirales > Lachnospiraceae > CAG-791. The sequence continues at coordinate 15,663 of JAUNGV010000018.1, read as the reverse complement.
CCGCAAGGGAGGAGCCGAAGCTGACCGAGCAGAATTTCGGAAGATGGGAGTCAACGAGTCCCAGATCCAATGAGGAATTCAGACAGGCCAAGATGCAGTGCGCGGGCGGCTTCGGAGGAGGAGAGTCCATGCTGCGCCTTGCACAGCGGATCTATAACCTGTTGGATGAGATTCGCCTGCAGTCGGAGGAGAGAACGTATCTGCTGGTGGCCCACAACGGCATTGCGCGGATTGTCCAGTCTTATTTTAAAGAGATGACAAACGAGGAATTCGCGGACTATGGCGTGCGCAACTGCGAAATCCGGCGGTTTGAGTTTTAAGAGAAAGCAGGCCGTTTTCATGGCGGTCTGCATGGCGGATGATCAGGAATGGTTGAGAGAGGAAGTGTTCTGTTCATTTTGAGAAGGCAACATTTCCTTCAGGGCGTCCTGTAACACCTGAGAAAAATTGATATTTCGCTCCAATGCCGCCGCATTCAGCCAGGCGGGAAGAGTTACCGTTCTGTGCACGGAGCGATTGATTCTGGCGAGGCGAATTGAGGGCATGTATACATCGATTAGCACAACACGTTCATTTTCTTTGCATTTAATATTGGATAAGGGAGTGGGAGAGGGAATGGTGACAAGATCCTCTTCGAGACCGAATAAGGTGCATCCCAATAACTCCCGGGCAGAGAGCAGGGCATCGTTTTCGTTTTTTCCACTGGTTGCCACGCTAAGATCGGGAAAATCGACGGAAATCTCTTCTCCAGGTTCATAGCCGAATACGGCGGGATAGAAATATCTTTCTGTTTTTTTCATGGCTCTGCCTTTCTGAATATGTACGTACAGGGGAAATATGATTATCTGAAATACAGCCCGGATTGTTCCTCGATACGGTTGAGCGTTTTTCTCGGGATATCTTTGTCCGGATGTTTCAGGGTGACTCGTCCGGTTTTTACCGGGTGCTTGAACTGATGGTGGCTGCCGACGCAGTTTACTTCGTACCATCCGTCTTTTCGGAGTGCTTTGAGAATTTCTCGTGAGGAATAATTTTTGCTCATCGGTTTCCTTCCGGATATCTTATGGTAACACATATAAAAATATGTATCAAGTGATTGTATCGCAATGAATGTGAGAATGGTGCGGGGAACGTAAGAGCTTATGTGGAGCGCAGGCCGTATCTGGAGCGGCCATGAGATGTGAGAGTGGTATAGGGAATGTAAGTGCTTCAGTATGAGAGTATGCGTATTTTGTATGAAAAACAGGTTATTTTTGATCGGCGAGAGAAGCGATTTGGGATACTGGTGAAATAAAATGAGACAAAGAGCCGGAGGCGAATCATCTGGGAATAGAGAAGATAGCGGAAACAGAACGCGGCAGCCGGGACGAAAGCCCTGCTGCCGCGAACACTGTCATGAAAACGAATGCGTTATGCTGTTGTTAGTGTTGTTGCTGCGGATTTGGTCCGAAAACATCGGCTGTGAAATGGCCTCAGCCTTACAGTCTCTTTAAAAGTTCCTCTCTCTGCGCCTCATAGCCGGGCTTGCCGAGCAGGGCGAACATGTTCTTCTTATAGCTCTCGACGCCGGGCTGATTGAACGGATTGACCGCCAGTGTGTAGCCGCTGACACCGCAGGCGAACTCAAAGAAATAGAAGAGCTGACCGAGATAGTACTCGTTCTGCTCCGGAATCTTCACCATCAGGTTCGGGACCTGACCGTCGGTGTGGGCGAGGATCGTTCCGTTCATCGCGCTCTTGTTGACGAAATCCATCGTCTCTCCCGCCAGATAATTCAGGCCGTCAAGGTCAGTTTCCTCCTTGCCGATCGTGATGGTTGCGCGGCTCTTCTCGACGTTTAAGACCGTCTCGAACATGATGCGCGCACCGTCCTGAATGAACTGTCCCATGGAGTGCAGATCCGTCGTCAGATCAACGCTGGCCGGGAAAATACCACGCTGATCCTTGCCCTCGGATTCGCCGTAGAGCTGCTTCCACCACTCGGAGACGTAGTGTACGCTCGGCTCGTAGTTGGCGAGGATTTCCACGCTCTTGCCCTTGCGCAGGAAAATGTTGCGCAGAGCTGCGTAGAGGAGAGCGTCGTTCTCTTCATACTCTTTCGTGAGAGCCAGTTCGCGGGCAGCGGCAGCGCCCTGCATCAGCTGGTCGATATCCGCGCCGGAAACGGCGATCGGGAGCAGGCCCACCGCAGTCAGAACCGAGAAACGTCCTCCGACATCGTCCGGCACGACGAAGGTCTCATAGCCTTCTGCGTCCGCGAGGTTTTTGAGAGCGCCCTTCGCCTTGTCCGTCGTTGCGTAGATTCTCTTGGCCGCGCCGTCCTTGCCGTACTTCTTTTCAGCGAGTTCCTTGAAAAGACGGAAGGCGATCGCAGGCTCGGTCGTCGTGCCGGATTTCGAGATCACATTGACGGAGAAATCGCGGTCACCGACTGTCTCGATCAGATCGGAGAGATAGGTCGCGCTGATAGAGTTGCCGCAGTAGTAGATCTCGGGGGTTTTGCGGACACTCTTGTCCACGCTGTTGTAGAAGCTGTGGCGCAGGAATTCGATTGCAGCGCGTGCTCCGAGGTAGGAGCCGCCGATGCCGATTACGATCAGAACGTCGGAATCGGACTGGATCTTCTGCGCCGCCTTTTTGATGCGGTCAAATTCCTCCTTATCATAATTGACGGGAAGATCAATCCAGCCGAGGAAATCATTGCCCGCGCCGCTTTTATTGACAAGCGTCTCTTTTGCCGCCGTGATGACAGACTTCATCTGAGCGACTTCATCCTCTCTGACGAAAGCGCCCGCTTTGGAATAGTCGAATGTTATTTTGCTCATCTTTGTATTCTCCTTTGTGTGATGGAATGGGAACAGGCGAAAGGCGGCGCCTTACGGCCGCATTGTCATAGTATGCGGAAACATCGGCTCTGTCGTTGCCTGCCTGAAAACGATGGACTTATACGGGCAGTGTTTCTGCGCGCATAAGGCGCCGTCCGTATGCGAATGCCGGATTCCGGCAGTGCAATACGCACGGTGACCGATCTAAGTGTAACAGCCTGCTTCCAAATATGCAAGCGCGCAGTCTGAACTGGTACCACAACGGTGCGAGTGGCGTTAACCCGGGCTGTACTTCTGCGTCGAATCTGCTATAATCAGAAGAGCGTCCAGCAATCAGTCGTGCGCGGCAAAAAGAAAGATCACCGGCTCTGTCCGGATGGGGCGGACAGAGGCAGGCGGGAGAACCGTGCTGCCGGAGGGACGTCTGAGACGGAACCCGAATGTTTTGAGGATTGAGGGAACGTTTTGTGCGGAGTAATCCGGTATGATAGGAGACAGAAGATCCTTTGATCCCTATATCTTTATACTTTTATGCTTTATATCTATTACAGAAAGAAGGTTTGTTTATGATATATAAGACACACGGTACCTGTTCTTCGCAGATTGATGTGGAACTGGATAGCAATCATGTGATTCAGTCAGTGAAGTTTACGGGAGGATGCAACGGCAATCTGCAGGGGATCTCCCAGCTCGTGATCGGTCAGAGGGCGGAGGATGTGATCGGAAGGCTCTCCGGGCTGCACTGCGGCGCAAAGAATACGTCATGTCCCGATCAGCTCGCAAAAGCGCTGGAGGCGGCGATCGCACAGTAAATCAGATAAGGACGGGAATCGAGCATATGCCAGAGAGAAGAAAAAAGATTGTACTGACGGGAGGCGGAACGGCGGGTCATGTCACACCGAATATTGCGCTGCTTCCTTATTTGCAGAAGGCCAATTATGAGATTTATTACATCGGGTCTCTGAATGGAATTGAAAAGAAGCTGATCGAGGAGTACGGGATTCCGTATCTCGGTATCGAGACGGGGAAACTGCGGCGCTATTTTGATCCGAAGAATTTTACGGATCCGCTGCGTGTGATTCGCGGTTATGGTGAGGCACGGAAATTCTTGAAGGGATACCGGCCCGACGTCGTCTTTTCCAAAGGCGGGTATGTGAGCGTTCCCGTCGTACGGGCGGCGCATGCGCTCCATATTCCCTGTGTGATTCACGAGTCCGATATGACACCGGGGCTGGCGAATAAGCTTTGCGCGCCGTGTGCGGACAAGATCTGCTGTAATTTTCCGGAAACGCTCTCCTCGCTTCCCTCGTCCAAGGCTGTGCTGACCGGAACGCCGATCCGCGGCGAGTTGTTTCAGGGGAATAAGGAAGAGGGGAAAAAGCTCTGCGGATTTACGGACGACAAGCCGGTTCTGATGGTGATAGGCGGGAGTCTCGGAGCGGCCTCAGTCAACGAGGCGGTACGGGACAATCTGGCAAAGCTGCTCCCTGATTTTAACATTGCGCACATCTGCGGCAAAGACAAGATGGACAATCTGAAGCTGACGATTGCGGGATACAAGCAGTTTGAGTATGTGAGAGGGGAGTTAAAGCATCTGTTTGCGATGGCGGACATTGTGCTCTCCCGTGCAGGAGCTAATGCGATCTGCGAGCTGCTGGCCCTGAAAAAACCGAATATTCTTGTGCCGCTGCCGTCGTCGAGTAGCCGGGGAGATCAGTTGCTGAATGCGCGCTCTTTTGAGGCGCAGGGCTACAGTGTGATGGTGGAGGACGATGCGCTGCCGGATGTGATCGTGGAGAGCGTGCAGAAGCTCTACTTCGAGCGCCAGCTCTATATCGACGCGATGGGAAAGAGCAATCAGATCAATGCGATTCCGGTGATTATGGAGTTGCTGGAGGAAGAGGTAAAAAAGGCGGCCAGGTGAAGGGGAAGAGCGCGTATGGCTGAAGTCGCTGGAAGAGAGCCATGCCTCATCTCGCCTGCGCTTCGCTGCGATTCGATGAAGGGCTTCGCGCGTATAGCTGAAGTCGCTGGAAGAGCGAGTCATGCCTCATCTCGCCTGCGCTTCGCTGCGGCTCGATGAAGGGATTCGCCCTATACAGAGTAAAAAAGGATCAGTTGCTTCCGTGTGAACACGGCGCAACTGATCCTTTTTACTCTGTGCATGGCTCATGCGAAAGTCAGATCTCTACCAATTCATATTCTTTGGTTCCCAGGCCCAGTTTCTCGGCGTGGGTGATGCAGACTTCACCGTCGGTGACGGGGGCGGAGTCTTTGAAGTGGTCGTGATGAATGTGGGGCATGCGGTCGAGCTGGCTGCCTGCGATGACAGGCTGGCGGTTGACCGCGTCGGCACAGGCCTGGTCGAGAGCGACCGGATCAAACGAGGCGAACATTCCGACATCGGGAACGATCGGGATATCGTTCTCGGCGTGGCAGTCGCAGTTTGGAGAGACGTCGACGACGAGACTGATATGGAAGCAGGGCCGCCCCTCGACCACGGCTTTGGAGTACTCGGCGATTTTTTTGCACAGCGTATCGTTCGGGTTGTTCGGGGCCTCTTCGATCGCGTGCACGGGACAGACTTCAATGCAACGCCCGCAGCCGACGCATTTGTCGTGGTCGATGTAGGACTTTCTGTCCGTTACCTTTGGCGCATCGTGTGCGCAGATCTTGATACAGCGTCCGCAGCCGACGCAGAGCTGCTGATTGACGGTGGGTTTGCCGGCGCTGTGCATTTCTTTCTTGCCCTCGCAGGAACCGCAGCCCATGCCGATATTCTTCAGACATCCGCCAAATCCGGTGGCCTCGTGGCCTTTGAAATGGGTCAGTGTGATAAAGACGTCAGCGTCCATGATGGCGCGGCCGATTTTGGCCTCCTTGACGTATTCGCCGCCTTCGACGGGAACCTTTACATCGTCGGTGCCTTTCAGGCCGTCGGCGATGATGACGTGACATCCGGTCTGCAGCGGAGAGAAGCCGTTGGTGTAAGCGGCGTCGATGTGATCGAGTGCGTTCTTTCTTCCTCCGACATAGAGGGTGTTGCAGTCGGTGAGGAACGGCTTGCCGCCGAGTTCCTTTACGACCTTTGCGACGACAGCCGCGTAGTTGGGACGGAGGAAAGCGAGGTTGCCCGGCTCTCCGAAGTGAATTTTGATGGCGGCGAACTTGTTCTTGAAATCGATCTGTCCGATGCCTGCGGTTTTGATCAGCCGCTCGAGCTTCTGCGGAAGATTTTCGTCAAAGGACGTCGCCATATTGGTGAAATATACCTTTGCCTTTTCCATGTCCTGATTGCTCCCTTCTGTGAAAGATCTCCGGCGGCAGCGGACAACTGTGCCGGATTTATGTTCTCTTTTATTCTAGCACAACTTTGAGAAGACGGTGTATAGTAAGCGTGCAGATCCTTTGGTATCTCAGGAAGTGACTCCGGGAGCGATCGCTGCGGGTATTGTGCTGTATGAAGCGTTTTTGTTTGTGAAGGGCAGACAGACTGCCTGCTGTGAAGGGCGTGTTATCTGAAAATATATCGGAGAGAGAAACGCATTGTTTCGGCATTTTGGATGATTTTGAGAATAAAGGGGAGTATACTGAAAAACGGAATGTTATTGGCATAAAAATATTACAGAATAAAGCAGGAGTCCTCTGTGTGATATCAATGGAATTATGGTTCCGCTGCGCAGAGCATTCCGGCAGGGAGGCAGGAGAATGAACATCACATGGAACGCGCAGGATTATGCGGCTCATTTTACGTTTGTGCATGAATACGGACAGGATGTGCTGTCGCTGGTGGAGGCGGGAGACGGCGGGCTGGCGGTAGATCTGGGCTGCGGGAACGGGGCGCTGACGGCGGCGCTGGCCGCAAAAGGCTACCGGGTGCGAGGTATTGACGCCTCCGGGGAGATGCTGGCGATCGCCGGAAAGAACCATCCGGATCTCGCGTTTTATCAGGACGATGCGCTGACCTTTGCGCTGGAGGAGAAGGCGGACGTGATTTTTTCCAATGCGGTGTTTCACTGGATTGACGGGGAACAGCAGGATCGGCTGGCGGCCAATCTGGCGGCGCAGCTCAAATCCGGAGGACAGCTGATCTGTGAGTTTGGCGGGCAGGGGTGCGCCGAGACGGTGCACGCCGCGCTGGAGAGAGCCTTTGCGGAGCGGGGACTCACTTATCCACGCACCTTTTTCTTCCCCACGATAGGGGAGTATGCGCCGATTCTGGAGAGGAACGGCTTTTTGGTAGAGTTTGCGGCTCTGTTTGAGCGGCCTACGGTGCAGCAGTCGCCGGAGAACGGCCTGAGAGACTGGATCAATATGTTTGTGACGAAACCTTTTGAGGGGATGGAATCTGAACTGAAAGAGGGAATTCTGCAAGAGGCACAGGAGCGCGTCAGGGACCGGCTGTTTCAGGATGGCAAATGGGTGATCGACTATGTGAGGATCCGGATCAAAGCGAGACGGAAATAGAAGGAGCGGGGGCCTGACTACAGGCCCCGTTTACGATGTCGTCGGCTGTTTTCAAAGAGATATTCTGCCGGGCGGCCTCTGCGGCGAGAGATTCGGTAAAACCGCTCCGGGAAAACAGAAAGTAGTAAAGAGCTGCATTTCTCTGTGAGAATTTATGCTGCGTTTTCTCCCAGTCGGAGAGGGAGAAAGCGCTGTTTTTATATTTGCATTCTCCCAGAAGAAATTGATGAGAGTGCGCGTCAGAGGCCATGATATCCAGTTCATCGGTCTTATTCCACCAACGGCCGATCCGGGTGAAGTGGAAGGGAAGAGCATCCTGTTTGTTGAGTCGCCGGAGGAACTGGCGGCAAATTTCCTCAAAGGGACGGGAGACGAAGGAATCCAGTTCCGGTTCTATGGCATGCTGCCAAATACCGAGGCTGTCCCCGGCTTCCAACTCGGAGAGATACGGAAAGACGAAAGCATACCAGAAGCGAAAAAAGGGATCGACAACCTGATACAGACCACGCTGGGAAGCGGCCCGTTCTTTCACGCCTGCCGTGACGGGAAATTCACGCTGCAGAATTCCCAGAGCAATCATATTTTTCAGATAAACACTCAGTTTGTTTTTTTCAATCTGCGTTTTGGCGTAGAGATCGTTCAGACGGGTGTTTCCCAGCGCGACAGCCTCGATAATTGCGTTGTAGACAGCGGTCTCCCGCAGCTCCTGCCGCAGCAGAAATTCGACCTCGCTGTAGAGAATGCTTCCGCGGGTGAGAATGCTGCGAATGATATTTTCTCCGATGGAAAGCGTGTCGTCGAATTGTCGGAGATAATGGGGCGTGCCGCCAAGAACGGCGTACGCTGTAATTTTTTCAATCGGAGTATAGCGGGGGAAAAACTGTGCTGCGTCATAGAAATCCATCTCGTTCATTTTCAGAATGCCGGAGGCGCGTCCGTACAGAGGATTTTTTTCGGAGAGGATTTCTTTTTCCATAAAAGACATGGAACTTCCGCAGAGAATGAGAAGAATATTCTGATGCCGCAGAGATTCGTCCCAGAGCTTTTGCAGGAGAGAGGGGAGAGAGGGAGCGCTCTTTACCATATAAGGAAATTCGTCGATCACGATCAGTTTTTTGCCGGAAAACGGAAGCTCGGGAAGGCTGCGCAGTGCGGATTCCCAGTCAGAAAACTGCCGGATATAGCGAGCGGCGGGCAGTCCGGCCGAGAGCAGACGCTCACTGAACGATGCGAGCTGCTGCGCGTCCGGAATTTCTGTGCAGGAGTAGAAGATATGCTCTTTTCCCTCACAGAATTTGCGGAGAAGTTCGGTTTTTCCGATTCTCCGGCGTCCGTATAGAACGACGAGCTGCCCGCCTGCGGCGGCGTAGTGATGTTCCAGAAACTGTAATTCTTCCTGACGGCCGATAAACATGGGATTCTCCTTCTGTGAAAAGCTTTTTCATGGATCGCGATTTATCTAATCACGATTATTATAATCACGATTAGATAAAGTATAGCAGACAGGAAAGAAAAAGCAAGTGTGCAGCGCATTGCACCACACCGGAAAATAGAATAAGATCGTAGTGTCAGGGGAAAGAGAATCCTGACGGCGGATGGTGATGGAACGTCTCGAAGGGCGTTCCGGAATGGAGACAGTGTAAATTTTCACACCGGTATTTGTGTCGGAGCGTCACAAATACCGAGGATAGCCCTGTCGCGAGGATCGCTCCGGAAGGGTGATTTTTATGAAATTACTTCATCTCTCCGACCTCCATCTGGGGAAACGGCTGAATGAGTTTTCTCTGATCGAGGATCAGGACGATATGTTGCAGAAAATTGTGGAGATCGTGGATAGGGAAATGCCCGATGCGGTGCTGATTGCGGGGGATATCTACGATAAGCCGGTGCCGAGTGCGGAGGCGGTTGCGCTTTTTGACAGTTTTCTCTCCCGGTTATCGGTGCGGGAGATTCCCGTTTTTGTGATCAGCGGAAATCACGACAGTGCGGAGAGAATCGCCTTTGGAGCGTCCATCATGGGCAGAGGAGGCGTTTACGTCTCGCCGGTCTATCGCGGGCACGTCGAGCCGATTATGCTGACGGATGCGGCGGGGGTGACGGCGCGGTTTTATCTGTTGCCGTTTCTCAAACCGGCGACGGTGCGCCCCTATTTTCCGGACAGGGAAATTAACACGTATACGGACGCTGTGCGCGCGGTGGTGGACGAGATGGTGGGAAACGGCGCGGAATCTGTGGATAACGCCGGGCAGAGCAGGGGAGACTGTGGACAAGCGGAGGAAAGTGCGCACCCGGAAAACGACAGACACATTGCGGACAGCGCCGGGCAGAGCGGAGAACGCTGCAGGCAGGCGGATGATGCGGTCTGGAATATCCTGCTGGCACACCAGTTTGTGACCGGCGCGGCGCGCAGCGATTCCGAGGAGGTAGCGGTCGGCGGCGTGGACAACGTGGACGCGTCGGTTTTTGCGCCCTTTGATTATGTAGCGCTGGGCCATCTGCACGGCGCGCAGGAGCTACGCGTGGGGAGAGAGGCGAATTCCGGAAGCAAAGGCGCGCAGGATCAGCCTGCTGGAAGTGAGACGAAGCGGGAACTATGTTTTGGAAGCGAGGAGGAGCGGAATACGGTCGTGGCAGGTGATGTCTGCGGCACGCTTCTGCGCTACTGCGGCGCGCCGCTCAAATATTCGTTCGGCGAGGCGCGGCAGGAGAAGTCCGTGACAGTGATCGAACTGGGAGAGAAGAGAGCGGCGAATTCCAAAGAGGATCAGACGCGGCGGATGCTGCAGAAGGAGGTGGCGCCAACACAGACGGAGCCGGAAACGGAGAGCGTTGGGGCGGGACTGAGAATCCGCACGATTCCTCTCGTGCCGCTGCGGGATCTGCTCGAGATCAGGGGTACCTATCTGGAAGTGACGGCGAGGGAGTATTACAGCCGGTTCGACCGGAATGCCTATCTGCATGTGACGCTGACCGACGAGGAGGATGTGCCGGATGCGGCGCGAAAGCTCGCTCTGATTTATCCGAATCTGATGAAGCTGGATTACGATAATGCGCGCACCCGTTCCCGGCAGGAGATCGGCGGTGCGGAGCGTCCCGAGGCGCAGGACCCGCTCTCGCTGTTTGCGGAATTCTATGAGAAACAGAACAACCAGCCGCTGCAGCCGGAGCAGGAGGAGTATCTGAGGGAGCTGATCGGGACGGTGTGGAGGAAAGAGTGAGAAGAACGCAGAATGAACTGCGGCGGGGGAAAGTATGAAGAGGGGAGAAGTTCCGAAACAAGGAGAGTTTGACGAGATTATTTCTATGATTGATCAGGCTCGTACCCGGGCGTTAAAAGCGGTGAATACAGAGCTGATTCAAATGTATTGGAGAATTGGAGAATATCTTTCGGCGCTATGTGCCGACTCTGCGTTCGGGGATAAGGTGATTGACGAGGCGGCGGCCTGCATTGCGCAGAAAAATCCGGGGATTAAAGGATTTAACCGCCGTGGCTTGTACCGCATGAAGCAATTTTATGAAACTTATCAGGACGATGAATTTGTGACGCCGCTGGTGACACAAATCAGCTGGACCAATCATCTGCTTATTATGTCCGGCGCAAGGTCGATAGAGGAACGGCATTTTTATATGGAATTGTGCGCGAAAGAACACTATTCCAAAAGAGAACTGGAGCGTCAAATTGACAGCGCCTACTATGAGAGACATATGCTTTCTTCCGGGAAGCCAATGGCAGAGGCAGTTTCCCATAATGTGCGCGGCAGTATTCTTGACACTTATGTGCTTGAGTTTTTGGAATTACCGAATCCCTATTCTGAGAAGAATTTCCGGAAAGCAATTCTTGGAAATTTGAAACAATTCATTCTTGAATTTGGAAGAGATTTTACCTTAATTGGGGAAGAATACCGTATTCAGGTTGGCGGACAGGACTTTTATATTGATCTGCTGTTTTATAATCGTGCTTTGTCCTGTCTTGTTCCGGTGGAGTTGAAAATTGGCAAGTTTAAACCGGAACATATCGGACAGATCAATTTTTATCTGGAAGCGCTCGATCGCGATGTGAAAAAGGAAAATGAAAATCCAAGCGTCGGTGTCATTCTGTGTGCCGGCAAAGACGATGCAGTGGTAGAGTATGCACTTGGCCACAGTATATCCCAGACATTGGTTTCGGATTATTCGCTCTGTTTGCCGGATAAAGAACTGCTGCAAAATAAATTGCGCGAATTGACGGAGCTTGTCTTGGGAAACAGTGAGGAGAACGCAGAATAAACTGCTGCGGAAAGGAAACTATGCGTCCTATACAATTGACAATGTCGGCGTTCGGCCCCTATGCCGGGCGCACGGAACTGGTGCTCGGTGAATTGGGCGAGAGCGGCCTGTATCTCGTGACCGGCGATACGGGAGCGGGAAAAACAACGATTTTTGACGCGATCACATTTGCGCTGTTCGGAGAGGCGAGCGGGGAAAACCGGCGCGCGGAGATGCTGCGCTCCAAATACGCAGACCCGGAGACGCCGACAGAGGTGGAGCTGACCTTTCTGTGCCGCGGAAAAGAGTATGTGGTGCGGCGAAATCCCGCGTATGAGCGGCCTAAAAAAAGAGGGAGCGGCACGACAATGACGCCGGCGGACGCTTCCCTCCTGTGCCCTGACGGACGTGTGGTCACGAAAACCGGAGAGGTGACGGCGGCGGTGCAGGAGATTCTGGGACTGGACCGGGAGCAGTTTTCGCAGATCGCAATGATTGCGCAGGGGGATTTTTTAAAACTTCTGCTGGCTTCGACGGCGGAGAGAATGGAAATTTTCCGCCGAATTTTCCGGACGGAGCGGTATCAGGAGCTGCAGAGCAGGCTGAAAGAGGAGACGCTTCTGCTGCAGCGTTCCTGTGCGCAGCTGCGGGAGGAGCGGGAGAAGGCGATCGCCTCGATTGACTGCGGAGAGAGAGGGGAGCGCGGGACGGCGGGAGAGAACCTTAGCGCGGACGAAAAAAACGGCGCTTGTGGTCTACCGGCACAGATCGCGGCCATACAGGCGGGAGAGAGCCCTGCGGACGAGATTCTGACGCTGCTCGGGGAGCTGCTCGCGGCGGACCGCGGGCGGGCGGAGGCGTGCCGGGAGCGGCTGCGCCTGTGCGAGGAGAAGGCGGCGGACTGCGCGGCGCGGCTGGCGCAGGTTCGGAACCGGCGCAGCGTGCAGGCGGAGCGGGAGCTGGCCGCAGCGGAGACCGGAAAGCAGGCGGAGGCGCTGCAGAAATGGGAGGCGGAACGGCAGGCGTCACAGGCGCAGGCGCCGGAGCGGGAGAAGCTGCTGCAGCAGATTGCCGCCCTGCAAAGCACCCTGCCGCAGTACGCGCAGCTGGAGGAGAGCAGGAAGGCGCTGGAAGAACTGGAGCGGAAGCGGCAGGCGCAGGAGCAGTCGTATCAGCGGTGGCAGTCAGAACTGCAGAAACGTCAGGAGGCGCTGGCGAAGGGCAAAGCGGAATGGGAAAGTCTGCAGCAGGCCGGGGAGCGGAAAGAGGCGCTGGTGAGGGAGACGGAGAGAGCGCAGGACCGGGCAGATTGGCTGGAGAAGCTGGAGAAAGCGATGACGGAGGCAAAGCGGGCAGAGGCGGCTGTGGGAAAGGCGCAGGAAAAGTATCTGCGGGCGGCGAAAGAGAGCGATGGCGCAGAGCAGGCATACCGCAGGGCAAACCGGCTCTATCTCGACGCGCAGGCCGGCATTCTGGCGCAGATGCTGCAGGAGGGCGCACCCTGCCCGGTCTGCGGGGCGACAGAACATCCGCATCCGGCGGGACGGCCGATACAAGCGCCCTCCAAGGAGGAACTCGACAGTCTGCAGAAAATAGCGGAGAGCGTCAGAAAGCGGGCGGCGCAGGCCAGTGAGGAGGCCAGCGGCGCACTGGTCAGAGCACAGGAAAAGTCGAAGAGCTTTGCGGAGACGGCTGCGGAACTGTTTGGGCAGGAAAACAGAGAGGGCAGGACGGAGCGCGCCGGAGAAAACGAAGAACGGTCCGATCCGGAGAAAACGGAGGGCGCCGGGCAAACGAAGGAACTGCCTGAAGTGGAGCCGGAGAGCGCCGGGACAGCAAAGGAACTGCCCGAGTCGGAGCCGGAGGGCGGGGTGCGGGAGCTGGACTGGGCGGCGTGGCAGGCGCGAATACAGGAGGAGAAGGCAGCCGGTCAGAACAGGCTGCGTCAGCTGCGCGCTGCACTAGCACAGGAGGAAAAACGGGTGGAGCGCCGTGATCAGCTGGCGCAGCAGCTTCCGCCCTATGAGGAGAAAACGCGGCAGCTCGAGAGCTCTCTCCGGGAAGGGGAGACGAAGCTGGCCGAGACGGCGCGCAGCGTTCTGGAGAGACAAAGCGCCGCGCGGCAGCTGCAGGAATCCCTGCCCTACGTCAGCCGTCAGGAGGCGCTGCGTCAAAAGGAGAGCTGGGAGCAGGAGGCGGCTGCGATCGCAGCGCGGGCGGCGCGGGCGGAACAGGGTTATCTGCAGGCCAAGAGCGCCGCAGACGCGGCGGCGGGCAGAGAGGCGGCGCTGCGCCGTCAGCTCGCCGCGCTGCCGGAGATCGACGGGCAGGCACTGGAACGGGAGCGGACGCAGAACGAGGCGGTCAGGCAGGAGACGCAGAAGGAGGAGAAGGCGCTGCTGCTCCGGATTCACACGAATGAAAGCGCCGGGGAGCGGATCGCGTCGGCGCAGAAGGAGCTGGATGAGACGGAGAAGAGGCTGCAGAGCGTCGGCGCACTCTCTGATACGGCAAACGGCGAGCTGCGTCAAAAGGACAAAATCCGGCTGGAAACGTATGTGCAGATGACGTATTTCGAGCGGGTGATCGCCCGGGCGAACCTGCGGTTTCTCAAAATGTCGGGAGGACAGTACGAGCTGATGCGGCGAAAGGAGGAGGAGAACCGCCGCAGTCAAGGCGGTCTGGAGCTGGATGTGATCGATCACTACAACGGATCCGTGCGGAGTGTGCGGACGCTCTCCGGCGGAGAGTCGTTTATGGCGTCTCTGTCTCTGGCGCTGGGCCTTTCCGATGAAGTGCAGTCGGTGGCGGGCGGCGTCCGGCTCGACACGCTCTTTGTCGACGAGGGGTTTGGTTCCCTCGATGAAGAGAGTCTGCGGCAGGCCATCGACACGCTGGCTTCCCTGACGGAGGGAAACCGGCTTGTGGGGATTATTTCTCATGTGACGGAGTTAAAGACACGGATCGACCACCAGATTGTCGTGCGCAAGGAGCGGACAGGTGGCAGCAGGGCGGAGATCTCTGTGTGAATGTCGCTACCTCGCGTTTCTCCGTCTGCAGCGGTAAACACCTCCGTACTGCGCGGGCATTGCAAGGTGTCGTTGCGAATTCCGTTTCTGCGCCCGCAGCGGCAAATGTTTCGGGCTGTCAGGAATCGATATTCTTTTGCTTATATTCCCGGGGCGTGCAGTGCATATAGCGGCGGAAAACACGGTTGAAATAGCTGATATTGCCGTAACCGCAGGCCATCGCGACGCTGCTGACAGAGGTGTCGGACAGCGCTCCTTCGCGTCGCAGGAGATCGCAGGCGACGCCGATCCGGTAATAGTTCAGGTATTCGATCGCCGTCATGCCGATCTGGGATTTGAAAAAACGGCAGAACTGCCCCTCGCTCATATAGAAACGGGAGGCGAGGTGGGAAAGCGTGAGATTGGAGGCGTAGTTCTCCTGTATGAATTGGAGAATTTCCTTGGCGAGGGCGGCGTTCCGGTCGTCGCGGGTGCTGACGGAGACGTTTGTCGCGGGATGCGCGCTCAGGAAATGCCAGAGCTGGAGAAGGCAGGCTTTGAGCAGGAGCTCATTGCCGGAAATTCCCTGTCGGTACAGAAGAAGGAGTTCCGAGAGAGCAGCGCTCAGCTGCGGCCAGACCTCGTCCCCGGAACTGAAATGATTGCAGAAGCGCAGCTCCCTGCTACTCTGGGGGTGAATGTATTTCTGCCGGATATCGTCGTTTCCGTAGCTGTCGATCAGATCCCGGCCGAAATCGACGGCGTAGAAGGAGAGAGGCGTACCGACCGGAGCCGAGAGGGAGTGGACGCATCCTGCGTCGATGAAGAGGATGTCCCCGGCGGCAAAAGAAAAACGCCGCCCGCCGATCTGCGCGCTGCCCTCTCCCTCACAGATGCAGAGCAGTTCATATTCCTCGTGCCAGTGCGGACTGACGCGTTCGGCGCGGGACGGATCAGAGGTGAATTCGTGTACGTTTAAATGGAAGCGCAGCGTGCCGTGCGCCTCTTTTTCATGGATTCTTTCAAATTCCCGGTTTTTCAAAACGTTCTCCTATGGTTGGAACCTGAATTGTAATCCGAGATTCCATACTCTCGATCCCGGATAGATGAAAATGTGA
>JAUNGV010000017.1 GCA_030524225.1 Eubacteriales bacterium | reverse complement strand
CTGATCACAAGAATCAGCCCGATCAGTACCACGACGGCATAGAGCGCAAGACGCCCGACATCAAACATTCCGGCAGGTTCTGCATAACCAAGCGAAGGAATGTTTTCCGCTTCCGCAGCCGCCTGATCCTCTGCATTCTTATAGTCAAGATAAGCCTTGATCGGGAAATTGTCGAAGGTCAGGTCTTCAAACTCCTCATACTCCACAAGGGCGGGGACAACCTCAGAGAAATCGCTCCATGCATCCTCTCCGGCAAAATAGACAAAGCTCTCTCCCGGATTTACCACACCGACGGCATAGTATTGTTCATAAGAAGATTCATCCGCATGCTCCGCTTTCAGCCTGCGGTTGTTTTTCTCAAACGCCTCCTCACTCTCTTCTGTCGTCGTGGAAATCGCATAGTACGGTTCTCCGTTATAGGTCGTCTTCTGAGTGAGGACCACGGCATAGCGCTGTCCTTTTGCAATTTCTATCTGCTGTTCTGCTTCAAGATCGAGCCGGTGATAACCCGGAAGCTCATAGGTCTCCGTCACTGTCAGCGCATGCTCTCCGTCCGTCGGCACCGCCGCATCCTCCTCCATGAGATAGACGTCATAGGTGACCTCCGTATTCTTCATGCTTGTCTCACAGGAAAGTCCGCGGAGAATTTCATCATATTCCGCCGTAAAGACATTGGCCGTTTGCAGTTCATTCGAATCAATCCATCCATTGGTGCCCGACGACTGCAGATAGTCATACTGGTCGATAATATATCCGGAGGAATCGCTGCCCGTCACATCGAAATCGTAGATTTCCGCGTAATCAACCGAACGGTCGTAATACGAGAGATAGAAATACCCGGTTGCCTTCCCGTTCTCATCCTTAATCCCCCATTCCATATAGTTCGGAAATCCGCTTAACTGGGATCCCCAGCTGTTTTTCACGATCCATGCGCCGTCCCCCCTCCGGCTGATGGGGAAGCCCGTCTCCGTACTCGTCATTTGAATGATCAAGGAAATCCGTCGCCTTGATCGTATCATCCCAGCCCACAATCGTTACCGCGTGGGTGAGCGGGCTGGAATCATAGGTATAGTGCGTCCACTTATTGTCCGCGACATTGATATATTCAGGTTCCTCATCCGTGCCGAGCTGCTCCGGAGAATATTGATCCGACGCATAGGCGATAGAAATCGCATACCCATCCATGAGCGCCTGCTTCATACGGTCTGTCGCCGACTGATCATAGCCGATATACGCCGCATTGCGCTCGGACATATCCTCAGTATCCTCGTCCATGGAAGGATCATAGATAGAGGGCGAATCCAGGAGCTCTGAATGCTCAATCTCATAACTCTGCAGGAACTTATACTCATCCGGAACGGACCAGTCATCGTTCATACTGTATTCGTAACTCATGAAATCAAACGGAAACGGATAGCGGTCTGTCGTGCTGTTTTTTCCGCGATAGGGAACCGTCTCCTCATCCACGACGCCGATGCCGGAGGAAAACAGCGAAGTGGCCGTAAACATCTTGCCCCCCGTGTCCATGATATTGGACTCATCCAGCACGTGAATGCCCTCCCCGTCCTGCGAGGAACCGTCCCACATATAGGAGCGCGCAAAATAGGTCAGATGGTGCTCGGAGAGATCCAGTCCGGTCTCCTCATAGGTTTTTCCCATTTCAGAGAGAATGCTGGTCTCAGCGGCCGCAATCGCGGAGAACCCCCAGCAGGAGCCCCACGGGTTCTGGAATTTGACCGGTGTGACGACGCCAAGATCTCTTAAATCAAACTTTTCCGGAAACTCCTGCGTGGACTCCGTCGTCGGTTCCCTGTAGACAATCTCCTCCTGCCGGTTATCCAGAAGCAATTTCGCCGCAGTCCCGCCATCCATCAAAGTATCATTCGCTGCGTAAGCCGTCATCGGCGCTGCAAGATTGGAAAGCAGCATCACCAGAATACACAGACGCGACAGTCTCTTTGCCGTCGTTTTTTTCATACGTTTCCTCCCCTTGTGCCCATCCGGAATACCTAACGGACTAAGAATACCATACGCGCCGGTTCCTCTGCAAGAAAACTTCATCCGGCTGATCTGTTGCAAGTGACCTCTGCGTCATTATAATCCCACGGCAGGAGGAAATTTTACGGTGTGCCTGATGCTGCCCGCTTTTCCGACAGGTTTAACGAAATTCTCTGTAGACCTGTTTGTAGAATAAAAGCGCGGCAATACCGGCAGTCAGAATATCCGCAATTGCCTGTGTCGCGAGGATCCCCGTATATCCCGCCACATGGTAGGCCACTGCGAATACAATCAGAAATACAATCCCCTGTCTGCTGACCGACAGGATAAAAGAGCCGACAATCTTCCCTGTTGACTGGAATATAATGGTAAACAGAAGAACCATTCCCACAAACACCATGGTAATCACCTGCCAACGGAGCATCACAGTTCCGTCGCTGACAATGCCGTCGTTATCCATAAAGCATCTCATCAGGAACGGCGCAAATATAAAAATAACTGCCGTTAAGACAAGCGCAATGATGCTGATAAAGCGCATGCAGAAACGAAACAGCTCCGAAAGCTTTTTCTTGTCGCCTGCCCCGTAGTAATACCCGAACAAGGGCTGTCCTCCGAAGGCAAATCCGGTCAAAAGCAGCAGGGCGATCATACTCACCTTCAGCACAATTCCCATCGCCGCAATTTTATCATTGCCAAAGGGCAGCAGAAACTGGTTCATCAGTACGACGCTTACGCTCTGCATGACGTTTACAATCGCCGCCGGAACGCCGATTCCTAAAATCTGCAAAATATAGTCCGCTGGTATGGCAATCTCTGACGGTCTTATCGACAGAACTCTGCTTTTCTTCGCCACTATGACAGCAAAGTAAACATCCGAACATATGTACCCTATTACAGTCGCGATCGCCGCACCGCCGGCCCCCAGTCCCAGCACAGAGATAAAGACCGGATCCAGAACAATATTTACCACGGCTCCTGTAATGGTTCCCGTCATGGATCCTTTCGACATTCCCTCGGAACGCAGCAGATTGGAATGAATAAACGAGAGCATAATAACAGGAGCTCCCGCAGCCAGATACACATAGTAATCCGAGGCATGGGAAAAGGTCTCCTCGCTGGCCCCGATGAGGTACAGAATCGGGACGCGGAACATGAGCATAACGGCGGCGATGATGACGCCTGCTATGATAGTGATATAAAAGCAGAAGGAACTGGCATGCCGCACGCCCGTTTCATCCCGCTGTCCCAGCAGACGCGAGATCAGGGAACTGCCTCCCTGACCGAAAATATTGCCCACCGCCATCAGCAGGGTGAAGAGCGGCATCCCCAGAGAAACGCCCGCCACAAGGTTGGTGTCATTCGTCTGTGCGACAAAGAACGTATCCGCCAGATTATAAATGAGCGTCACCACCATGCTGAATACAAGGGGAACAGAGAGACGCAGATACGCTTTTGATACCTTTGTTTCATTAAAAATTTCATTTTCCATCGTTTCCTCCATGCCGCAACCCGTACGCGGCTCTGCAGTCAGAAATCCGCACAGGCGGTTTCTGCGATGCAGTTTCTCCCCTCAGATCATCCTTTCCTTCTCCCGGTACTCGGCGGGCGCCATCCCCGTGTAGCGGCGGAAGACCACGCCGAAATAGCTGCGCGTGGAAAACTGCAGCCGCTCGGAAATCGTCTGGATCCCGCAGTCTGTCGTCGCCAGCAGTCTTCTGGCCTCCTCGATCCGGGCGCGCTGTATATATTCCGACAGCGTCACGCCCGTCTCGCTCCTGAACTTTCTCGTCAGATAGTAATCCGCATACCCGAACCTGTCCGCCAGTTCCCGGGTCGTCAGAGGCTTCTCCACGTTCAGTTCGATATAATCACAGACCGACCGGATCTGCGGAGACAGGTTTGCATCGGCGCGGCAGCGGTGAACCCGCTCCACAAAGTCAGAATACATCGCGAAGGCACAGGCGGCCACCTCGGAGACGGTGCGGCTCTTCTCCACGCTCACGATACAGGCGTTTCCCAGCGTATGCGCCGCTTCCGGCAGCAGACCTCCCTCTATGGCTGCTCTGGCACACAGTGAAGCGAAGACCGTCACAGAAATTTTCGCCATCCGCAGGGAGTCCACTCCGTCAAGACGCATCCCGGAGCTGATCATAGCCGCGTTCTGAAACTCTTTCCGGTAATGCAGACTGCCCGTCCGCACCAGATCGAGGAGGCGCTGTTCCGTGCGCAGCAGAGCGCCCGCTTCCTTTGGCACAGGATCGCTCTCAGTAAAAAGAGTCTGCGCGTTCGGATAGACGACGTCCGTCGTCATCAGCTTCTGTCCTGTCACACAGTAATGCAGCATCAGCGCATACTGCACCAACAGACTGTGCAGAAGCACCGGAATCTCATTGATCAGTTCCGTGATTTCCCGCAGCGTGGCGCTGTGAATTGCCTGCGCGGCCGCCGGATTCTCCTTGTATCTGCGGAAAATATTCTCCACACCGAGAATCGTGACATCCGTGGAGAAGAACGGGCCGATCACATAGATGCTGCGGAGTTCCCCCTGGGTTTTATCACAGTCCGCCGCCCAGAGTAGACCGATCCCCGTGCTGATGATAACGGGACGCTCCGCACGGGGCGCATATTCCAGCGCGGTCTGTTTCCCGCCCAGCAGTCCAAAGGCCTCGTCCAGCAGCGCGGCCCGGGGACAGTTGGTGTGAAGGAGATTCATGGCTGCGTCATACTGCCATGTATATACGGCGAGCCCGCAGGTAATCTGTTCCTCAAAGAGCCGCATATTCTGCACAACGTCCATCCCGCTTCCTCCCGTTTCACTGCTTGTCTCTCTCTTATCTTTTGCTATAATAAATGAGGCCGGAGTTCCCTATTCAGAATTCATAACAGGCTGCCTGCCGGAGCGTTCCGGCTCCGGAACCCGCCGCCCCCATGCGCAGGAAGCCGTTTCTCGAAGAATACTATGCCCGTAACCGGAATTCAGAAGAACAGAAAGGATCCCCATGCGACTTATTTTTATCAGACACTGCGAACCCGATTATTCCATTGATTCCCTGACGCAGAAGGGCTTTCGCGAGGCGGCGCTGCTCGCCGACCGGGTGCAGCACTGGGACGTCGAGCAGTTCTACTGCTCTCCCCTCGGCCGTGCCCGGGATACGGCGCGCCCCTCTCTGGCCCGTCTGCACCGCGAGGCCATCGTCTACGACTGGCTGCAGGAGTTCTCCTACCGGATGAAAGACCCGACCACCGGAAAGATCCATGTGCCGTGGGACTACATGCCGGAGTACTGGACGAAACAGGATGCCTTCTACGACCACAGGGGCTGGATGAACCACCCCGTATTCCTCGCCAATCCGGAAATCGGTCCCGCCTATGAGGAGGCCTGCCGCGGCATCGACACTCTCCTTGCCCGCTATGGCTACACCAGAGAGGAGGAGGTCTATCTCGCCGATCCCGTGCTCACAGCGGATGACGACGATAAGACCATCGTCTTCTTCTGCCATCTCGGAATCTCCCTCGTCCTGATCGGCCATCTGCTCGGTATCGCGCCGATTCAGCTCCAGCAGTGCTTTTATCTGCCGCCCTCTTCCGTCACGATCTTAAACGCCGAGAAGCGTCTGCATGACGTGGCCTTCTTCCGCGTACAGGTCATGGGAGATACCACTCATCTGCGCATCGGCGGCGAGCCGGTTTCCGAAATGGGCGCGTTCTCACGGGTCTTCTCCTCATAAAACCAGACAAGGCAGCGCCAGAAGCGCTGCCGCACCTTTCTTATGAGAGGAAGAAAAGAACGCCCACCGTCAGATACAGGGTAATCTGCAGAAAGAAGCTGTGCCCTGTAAAGTTCATATATGGATTATACCAGTCCAGCACTGCCGCCGCAATGCAGTCAAGGCTGCAGATCACAGCGATCTGCAGCAGAATTTCCCTCACTTTTCTACGCATTGTTCCATGCCTCCGTGATGAATATGCCGTCCTGTACCTGGTAGGCCGGTATGATCACAACAGCCATCGTCCTCTCCTTTCCGCAGTACCCTTTCCGTCCCCTGCTCCGTTCCTGCATCTTCCCTGAATCCGCCCCGCCGTCTTCTCTCCCAGCAGCGGATCAGCTGATACCCCGCCCAGCCTGCCGCCGCTCCGACCACGATGCCTCCCAGAATATCCGTCGGATAGTGAACGTAGAGATACATCCGGGAAAAGGCGATCAGAACCGCCAGCGGCAGCGCCGCTTTCCACAATTTCTTCGCCCCGGAATGATACAGCGCCGAGACCGCCGCAAAGGAGGCCGCCGTATGGCCGGAAGGAAACGAATAATCATCCGGCCTCGGAACCAGAAGCGCTACGGATCTGTTCACATCACAGGGCCGGATACGGCCCACCATATTTTTCAGGATTCCGTTGCACACAATAATATCGATCAGAAGAGCCGCCGCCAGAATGGCCCCGCTTCTTCTCGTCTTTGGAAACAACAGCAGAAGCAGCGTCAGAAAGATCCATACCATTCCCGCATTTCCCAGTCTGCTCGCCCCCAGCATCAGCCAGTCTCCCACCGGCGTCCGCATGGACTGTATCCAGTCCAGAATCCGGAGTTCAGTTCCCATGGCGTTCTCCTTTCTGCCGGAGAACCTGCATCCCCAGCACCAGTCCCGCTCCTGCGAGGCAGGCGATCGGCTGGAAGGTGGAGACTCCCAGCGCCTCCTGCGCCGCCGGGAGCGTGGTCGGTCCCATAACGATGGCGTAGAAGGAACCGATCATCATGCCCAGAATCGCGTAAACGGCCTGCGGACGGAACTTCTCCAGCGCCATGCGGATCACTCTGACCACCGTCACCGCTCCCGTTATAATCCCACAGCCAAAGAACAGCAGGGCCGGAATACAGGAGAAGTTCAGCGAGAGCACCTCTCTGACCGCCGAGATCACCGGCATATACGCTCCGAAAATCAGCAGGAGCGTCGATCCTGAAATGCCCGGCAGAAACATCGCCGAGATCGCCGCCATACCGATCAGAAACATCCGCATGCCGAGTCCGACGGAAAAGGCATCCAGACTGAGCGCCGCCATACCCCCCTGCGCGTTCCCCCATGTGATCGCCGCCACCAGCGCCGCGCCCAGGATCCCGTATACAATTCCGCTGCCCGCCTTTCGCACGCTCTTTCTCTCTTCCCACAGAATCAGGGGAATCGCACCCGCCACAAATCCGATAAACAGGGAGCTCACGGTATAGATATGACTCTCAAACAAGGCGGAGAGTACCACTACCGCCATCCCCATTCCCACTATCCATCCGGCTCCCAGCCGGATCAGATAGCGGAGCGCCTCCCGTTTCTCTTTCCATGTGCCGAAGGCCATCCTTTCAATAGAACCGATAAAGCGGTCGTAGAAGCCCATGATAAAGGCCACCGTCCCGCCTGAAACTCCCGGCACGCTGTCCGCCAGCGCCATACAGAATCCATCCGCCGCATCTTTCCACATAAAAATTACCTCCTGTTTGTTTTCTGCGGCTATCTTAACAGCCTGCTTTAAACAAACAGAAGGTAATTTCCTAAACAAAACCTAAACAAATTTATAAATTCATCCGGTACCCGGCGCCCCATACCGTCTCCAGTATCCGGGGATTTTTGCTGTCCTCCTCGATTTTTTCGCGGATTCTGTTGATATGCACCATGACCGTCGCGCTGTCTCCCACGTAATCATAGCCCCATATTTTCTCAAAAAGCTGTTCCCTGGAAAAGACGATATTCGGATGCATGGCGAGGAACTTGAGCAGCTCGAACTCCCGGTTGGGAAACCGGATTTCCCGGTCTCCCTTATAAACCTTCCAGCTGTTGACAAGAATCCGAAGATCCCGGATGCGGATTTCCTCCGTTTCCTCTGCGGCGGGCCGCGCGCGCAGCAGCCGTTCCTGACGGCGCAGATGGGCGTGCACTCTGGCCACCAGTTCCGCGGGATCAAACGGCTTGGCGATATAATCGTCAGCCCCCAGCCCCAGACCCCGTATTTTATCCACCGGCTCTGTCCTCGCCGTCACCATCAGGATCGGGAGGTCCAGCCGGTCTCTCAGCTGTCTGCACAAGTCACAACCGCTTTTCCCGGGGAGCATGACATCCAGCAGAATCAGATCAAACCGCTCTCTTTCCAGCAGCGCCTCCGCCTGCTCCGCATCCTCTGCAGCCGAAGTATCGAACTGCGCCGCCTGCAGATAGGCCTCCTCTATCATTCTGATATCTTCGTCGTCCTCTACAATCAGGATTTTCTTACGTTCCTCCATACGGCTCACTCCTTTACCGGCAGCTTCAGCAGTACCGTGAATCCGTCCCCGCTCTGCGCCCGGACACTGCCCCCCATCGCCTCTGTCAGCCGCCTGACAATGTACAGCCCCAGACCGCTCCCCTCTTTCCGGTTACGGGACTCATCCGCGCGATAGAACTCCTCGAACAGATGCGGCAGTTTCCCGCTGTCCACGCCTTCTCCGTCATCTGAGAAAGCGACACAAAGACCGTCCGGATCCCGCCCCAGCCCGATCACAACGTGAAGCGGCCTCTTTACACCGTATTTCCTGCTGTTCTCCAGCAGATTGTCCAGCACACGGCGAAACTGCTCCGGATCAATCCCGGCACGGCTGCTCCGGACCTGCTCCTGTATCTGCGCCGTGAGCAGTATGCCTTCCTGCTCCGCCGCCGCCCGGTTCTCCTCTGTATAATCCAGAATCAGTTCAGACAGCACAACACTCCGGAGTGAAAGAGGCATATTCCCCGTCTCCAGCTTGGACAGGAAGAAGAGCTGGTTCAGCAGCCCTTCCATCTCCCCCGATCTGCGGTACGCTGTCCGGAGAAATCTGTCCCGCTGCTCCGGAGAAGAGACAATTCCATCTATCAGCCCTTTCAGCGTTCCCCGTATGGCTGTCAGAGGCGTTCTCAGATCATGAGAAATCCCCGCAATCATCTCCGTCCTCGCGCGCTCATACCGCCGGTTCTTCTCCTGTTCCTCCAGAATATGGCGCTGCATCTCATTAAATGCCCGGCAGACGCTCTCGAACTCCGTCATCCCGCTGTACTGCGCCTCCTGTTCCAGCTCTCCCCGGCGAATGCGGGCCGCCCCCTCTGCAAGGACGGAAAGCGGCTCCCGTATGCTGTCCGAGAGACGTCCCGCAAAAATACGGCTGATCACGACAAAAGACAGCACACACAAAACTCCGTCCGCCGCCAGCAGAATCAGCAGCCGCTCCCTGTGCGGCGTCAGCGCCGCCAGAAGATCCTCCCCCCGGTTCTCCTCCAGAGAGTTCTGCACAAACGACGTCCACTCCTTCTCCACCGTTTCCGTATAAATTTTCAGGACAACCGCGTTGATGATCAGAAAAGCCGCCAGCGTCGCTGCAATCATGAGCGCGTTGGTGCGCAGAATTTTCTGCCTGACTGTCTCATTTCGACTGTGCAACCGGCACCTCCATTTTCTGCAGCGCTTTGCGGAACTGGAAACGGAACAGCACGCAGGTAAAGGTGATCGCGAGCGTATCCGCCACAGGCTCCGCCATATAGACCGCCATCGTCTGATTGTCAGGGAAAATCACCGGCATCAGATAGATGAGCGGGAGCAGCAGGACGAACTTGCGCATGACCGCAACGATAATGGACGCCTTCGCATTTCCGATCGAGGTGAAGGTCATCTGGCACGCAATCTGAATGCCGAAGAGGCAGATCACCGCCATATAAATGCGCAGCGCCGTCTGTGAGAACGCGAGCAGCTCCGGATCACTCGTGAACATCCCGGCAAAGAGCTGGGGTGCGCACATCGCCAGCAGCCACACAAGCGTGGAGAAGATCAGACTCACGCGCAGCAGCAGCCAGAACGCCTGTCTCACGCGCGCGGTATTGCCCGCCCCGTAGTTGTAGCTGATAATCGGCTGCGCCCCCTGCCCGAGTCCCTGCAGGGGCAGCATGGCGAACTGCATCACGCTGCTGAGGATCGTCATCGCCCCGACCGCGATATCACCGCCGTATTTCAGGAGCGAGGAGTTAAAGCAGACGGAGATCACACTCTCGCTCGCCTGCATGACGAAGGTCGAGACGCCCAGCGCCAGACACGGCAGAATGATCGCCTTCTGCAGCCGCAGATTCTCCCTGCGGATCTTCAGGAAACTCTTGTTTCCGAACAGGAACCGCAGCACCCAGAGGCAGGAGACCCCCTGGGAGAGGATGGTCGCCAGCGCAGCTCCCTCCACGCCCATTCCGAAGGCAAAGATAAAGATCGGATCGAGAATAATGTTGCAGACAGCCCCGATCAGTACCGACAGCATCCCTGTTTTGGCAAAGCCCTGCGCCGTGATGAACATGTTCATTCCCAGCGTCAGCTGCACGAAGATCGTTCCCAGTGCATAGATCCGCATATAGCCGGAGGCATAGCCGATCGTATTCTCACTTGCGCCGAAGGCCAGCAGCATATCTCTGTGGAAGATGAGCAGAATCACGGTCAGTACCAGAGAAATTATGATCTGGAGAAAGAAGCAGTTTCCGAGGATCTTCTCCGCCTTCTCCCCGTCCTTCTGTCCCATCGCGATCGAGGCCCGGGGCGCGCCGCCGTTGCCGACCAGAGCCGCAAACGCCGAGACCACCATGATCAGAGGCAGGCAGACGCCTACGCCGGTCAGGGCGAGCGCCCCGTTCTCAGGGATGTGGCCGATATACATCCGGTCCACGATATTGTAGAGCATATTGATGATCTGCGCCGTCACCGTAGGCAGCGCCAGACGGAAAAGGAGCTTTCCCACCGGCTCCGTCCCCAAGAAATTCTTATCCTGTTCCATTCGCATCTCCATTCCAAAGCTCGAAGAAAAGTCCCTTCCGTCTTCCGGAGGGACTTTCCCGTAAACACTGATTACTGCTGCTGTCTGTTGATATACGGAATCAGGCCGCCCGCGTCGATGATTCCCTGCATGAACGGCGGAAACGCCTGACCCTGAAAGGTCTCGCCGGTCGTCTCATTCGTGATCACACCGCTGTCAAAATCAATCGAGACAGTGTCGCCCGCCTTGATATGCGCCGGCGCGTCCGCACACTCCACGATCGGCAGACCGATGTTGATCGCGTTGCGGTAGAAAATCCGCGCGAAGCTCTCCGCGATTACGCAGGAGACGCCCGCCGCCTTGATCGCGATCGGCGCGTGCTCTCTCGAGGAACCGCAGCCGAAGTTCTTGTCGGCTACGATGATGTCCCCCTCTTTCACGTTTTTGATAAACTCTTTGTCAATATCTTCCATACAGTGCGCCGCCAGCTCCGCCGGATCGGTCGTATTCAGATACCGCGCCGGAATGATGACGTCCGTATCGACGTTGTCTCCGTAGCGGAACACACTTCCTTTTGCTGATTTCATAGCTTTGCTCCTCTCCTATAAACTCTGCGGCTGCGCGATTCTGCCCGCCACCGCACTGGCCGCCGCCACCGCCGGGCTCGCGAGATAGATCTCCGACTTCACATGGCCCATGCGGCCGACAAAGTTGCGGTTCGTCGTGGAGACGCACCGTTCGCCCTCCGCGAGAATGCCCATATAGCCGCCCAGACAGGGGCCGCACGTCGGAGTGCTCACCACCGCCCCCGCCTCGATGAAGATCTTCAGCAGGCCTTCCTCCATCGCCTGCAGATAAATCTGCTGGGTCGCGGGAATCACGATGCAGCGCACGCCGTCCGCCACCTTTCTTCCCTTCAGGATCTCAGCCGCCGCCCGGATATCGCTGATCCGGCCGTTCGTGCAGGAACCGATTACCACCTGCTGGATTTCGATTTCGGGAATCTCATCGAAGGTGTGCGTGTTCTCCGGAAGATGCGGGAAGGATACCGTCGGTTTGATGGCGGACAGATCGATCTCATACGTCTCGGTATACTCCGCGTCTTCGTCTGCCGTATACGTCGTTCCGAGGCGTCCGCCGTGCTCCTTCATATACGCGATCGTCTGCTCGTCCACCGGGAAAATGCCGTTCTTGGCCCCGGCCTCGATCGCCATATTCGCAATTGTGAAGCGGTCGTCCATCGTCAGGCTCGCCACGCCGTCGCCGACGAATTCCATCGACTGATAGCGGGCGCCGTCCACTCCGATCATCCCGATGATGTGCAGGATCACATCCTTGCCGCTCACCCATTTAGAAAGCTCTCCGGTCAGATGGAAGCGGATCGCGGAGGGCACCTTGAACCATGCCTTGCCGGTCGCCATGCCGGCCGCCATATCCGTGCTACCGACGCCCGTCGAGAACGCGCCCAGCGCCCCGTACGTGCAGGTGTGGGAGTCCGCTCCGATGATCGCGTCCCCCGGGAGCGTCAATCCTTTTTCCGGGAGCAGGGCGTGCTCGATGCCCATCTGTCCCACCTCAAAATAATTGGTGATCTCATTGCGTCTCGCAAACTCACGGACGCACATGCAGTTCTCCGCCGACTTGATGTCCTTGTTCGGCACGAAGTGATCCGGCACCAGCGCGATTTTGTCCTTGTCGAACACGCCTTTTTTGCCGAATTTGTCCATCTCCTTGATGGCGACCGGGCTGGTGATATCGTTGCCGAGCACCAGATCGAGGTCCGCCTCGATCAGCTGCCCCGCCTCGACGTGATCGAGCCCTGCGTGCGCCGCCAGGATTTTCTGTGTCATTGTCATTCCCATGACCTGTTCTCCTCCGTTCTTCTTCCTCTGTTTCCGCATTTCCGGCATACCGCTCCCCTCTGCGGAAGCGGTACTGTCCGCCGCAATATTCATAAAAAGGGGAACACCGTATCCCGCGGCATTCCCCTTCTGTGCTTTCCCTAAACCGCCGCGACTAACGCCACGACGAATCAGACCGGAACGACTGGCGATTAGTTGTTGATTAACTTATCATCGTCATTCCAGCTGTATAGTTTGCGGATCTCCTCGCCAACCTTCTCGGAAGCGTGCTCCTGCGCCTTCATGCGCATCATCTTGAAGTGAACCTGACCGCCCGCCTCGGACATATCAAGCAGGAAGTCCTTCGCGAAGGTGCCGTCCTGAATGTCGGAGAGGATCTTCTTCATCGCCTTCTTGGTCTCCTCGGTCACGATCTTCGGGCCGGTGATATAATCGCCGTACTCCGCGGTGTTGGAGATGGAATAGCGCATTCCCTTGAAGCCGGACTGATAGATCAGATCGACAATCAGCTTCATCTCATGGATGCACTCGAAATATGCGTTTCTCGGATCGTAGCCCGCCTCGCACAGGGTCTCAAAGCCAGCCTGCATCAGTGCACACACGCCGCCGCACAGAACTGCCTGCTCACCGAAGAGGTCGGTCTCGGTCTCGGTGCGGAAGGTCGTCTCCAGAACGCCCGCTCTCGCGCCGCCGATCGCTGCCGCATAAGCCAGCGCTCTGTCCTGCGCCTTGCCTGTCGCATCCTGATGAACCGCAACGAGCATCGGAACGCCTCTGCCTGCCTGATACTCGCTTCTGACCGTGTGGCCCGGAGCCTTCGGTGCAACCATCGTCACATCGACATCCTTCGGCGCGGTGATCAGGCCGTAGTGGATGTTGAAGCCGTGTGCGAACATCAGCATATCGCCCGCCTTCAAGTTCGGAGCGATGGACTCTTTGTAAAGCTTTGCCTGCAGCTCATCGTTGATCAGGATCATGATGATGTCTGCCTTCTTTGCCGCCTCAGCAGCGGTATAAACCTCTAATCCCTGCGCCTCGGCCTTTGCCCAGGACTTGGAGCCCTCGTACAGACCGACGATAGCGTGGCAGCCGGATTCCTTCAGGTTCAGTGCATGCGCGTGACCCTGACTGCCGTATCCGATAATGGCAATGGTCTTGCCTTCCAGAAGGGCAAGATTGCAATCCGATTCGTAGTAGATTTTTGCTGTCTCTGACATTTTCGTTTCCTCCATATAAAATGATTTGTTCGCCGTCTCCCCGGAATCCCGGAGCGCGGAGTCTCCTCCGCCAGAACGGCGTATTTTCAGTCAGCCGCGCGCAGATGCTGTACACAGTCGACGGAAATAACGTATTCTTTTATTCTGCTATCCTGAATCTGGCTGATATGCCTGACTTACCTGCTTCCCCGCATGGCGGCAGCAGGACGCAACGGCAGATCATTCGTCGAGGTAGATTACGTCCTCGATGCCTCTGCTCAGACCCGCAATGCCGGTTCTGGCCAGTTCCAGAATCTCATAACCGTCAAGCAGCCGCAGGAACGCGTCGATCTTGTCCTGATTGCCGGTGATCTCGATAATCAGACTCTCCGGCGCCACGTCCACGATGCTGCCGCGGAAAATATTCGTGATCGAGATCACGCTCTGGCGCTGCGCCGCATCGGCTCTGACCTTGATCATGGCCAGCTCGCGGTATACGCTCCCCTCGGGCTTTAACTCGTGAATGTCCCGCACGTCGATGAGTTTGGCGACCTGCTTCTCGATCTGCTCCAGTATATCATCGTCCCCGGTCGCGACGATCGTAATCCGGGTAATCCTCGGATCTGCGGTCACACCCGCAGTGATGCTCGCGATATTATATCCTCTCCGGGAAAAAAGGCCCGCAATGCGCGACAAAACGCCGGACGTGTTATCGACCAGCAGCTGAAATACTTTTTTCTGTTTCGGTTCGCTATTGATTTCTTCCAAGGTGCTCTGCCTTCCTTCCTGAATTTCCACTTATTATAAGTCTCTCTTTTTTCAAAGTCAACGATAAATCCGCCGCCGGATCAGGTCAGATGCGGCAGTTCAAAGCGTCTCCTGACATTTCGGGAGAGCCAGCGTCCCGGTGCGGGTGATCTCGACGATACTGATCGTGCGCAGCGTATCGAGGAAGATCTGGACTCGCTCCGGCGTATCGCAGATCTGGATCGTCATCATCGTCTTGGAGAGATCGACGATCTGCGCCCCCATGATCTCGCAGTTCTCCATGATATCCTTGCGGTTGTTGCGGTTGTATTTCACCTTGACGAGCATCAGCTCGCGGCTGATACTCTGGGATTCGTCGAAGGTCTTGACCTTGATGACGTCAATTTTCTTGTTCAGCTGCTTCTCGATCTGCTCGAGGGTGCGCTGGTCGCCGGAACTGACGATAATCATATTGGAGACCGCGTGATCGTCGGTCTCGCCCACGGCCAGTGAATCAATGTTAAAGCATCTTCTCCAGAACAGACCGGCCACCTTGCACAGAACGCCCGCCCTGTTCTCCACGAGTACGGAATATATTCTCTTCATGGCAACTCCTCATTTCCTCCCCTGCTCAGGCCAGCTCATCCGGTGAAATATCGCACTGGAGCAGCGCCGCCTCATCGTCCTTCAGGAACGCGGCGATCGTCTCCTCCATCTGCTCCTCCCTGTCAAGGTGCAGATACTTCATCCCGTAAGCCGCCGCGATCTTATCCAGATCGGGACTGCCGCTCAAATCCGTCACGGAGAAACGGTCGTGATAGGTCAGGTGCTGATACTGGCGCACCAGACCGAGCCAGCCGTTTTTCATCACGACGATCTTCACCGGCACATGGTACTGGCGCATCGTTCCCAGCTCCATCATTTCCATCTGGAACGCGCCGTCTCCGCAGACCGCCACCGACTGCTTCTGCGGGGCCGCCAGCTTGGCGCCCATCGCGGCCGGAACGGAATAGCCCATCGTTCCCATGCCGCCGGAGGTCAGGAAACGGCCGCTTCGCATGACGTAATTCGCACAGGACCAGAGCTGGTTCTGTCCCACATCCGCCACATACGTCGCATCCGGATCCATTGCCAGAGAGAGGGCACGGACAAAGGCCGCCGGATCGATTCCTCCGCGTCTGTCCTTCTTCTGTTCGCCCGTAAAGGCGAGATAAGCGTCCTTCTCCTCCCGCAGCTGCGCCGTCCACGCGCTGTAGTCTCCGTGCAGCTCCTGCTTGCAGATGTCCTCGAGAACGTGGCGGATATCTCCGACCAGAGGAATCGAAGGGCCCGCGCTCTTTCCGATCTCCGCCGGATCCACATCGATGTGGACGAGGGCCTTGTTCTCTGTGATCAGATCCGGCTGACTGATCGAGCGGTCCGCCACCCGGGCCCCCACCATCAGGATCACATCCGCCTCATTCATGGCGCGGTTGCCGTAGGGCTGCCCGTTGTTGCCCACCATGCCGAAGAAGAGCGGGTGCTCCGTCGGCATGACGCCCAGCCCCATCATCGTACAGACGACGGGAATTCCGCTCTCCTGTGCAAAGGTGCGCAGTTCCTCCACGGCTCCGCTCAGGTGAACGCCGCCACCCGCACAGATAATCGGCCGTTTCGCCTTCTCCAGTTCCCGGATCACCTTGCTGATCTGCACCGCGTGGCCCTTGACCGTCGGCTTGTAGGTGCGCATTGAGAGCTCCTCCGGATAGGCGAACCGGGAGATCGTCTCCTTCTGCACATCGATGGGCAGATCAATGAGCACCGGGCCCTTACGGCCGGAATTGGCGATATAAAAGGCCTCTTTGATGACTCTCGGAATCTCCGAGGCATGACGCACAATATAGCTGTATTTGACGAAAGACTCCACCGCACCGGAGATGTCCGCCTCCTGAAATGCATCGCTCCCCATCAGCTTGGAATCCACCTGTCCGGTGAAACAGACCATTGGGATGCTGTCCGCAAAGGCTGTCGCGATACCTGTGATCAGATTCGTCGCGCCGGGGCCGCTCGTCACCGCCACGACGCCGACCTTCCCGGAGATGCGGGCGTAGCCGCTCGCCGCGTGCGCCGCGTTCTGCTCCTCGCGCACCAGTACCGTTTTGATATTCGTTCCCAGAATACTATTATAAAAAGGACAGATTGCCACGCCGGGATACCCGAACACGTACTCCACGCCCTCTTTTTCCAGACATTTAACGATTGCATCCGCTCCGATCATATTTAATCCCCTGTTTTTTTATTTCTTCATTGCATTTTTTGGCGCTTTTTTGCATAAATATACATGCATACCATATAGGATACCAGATTCATCACGGTTTTTCCACCGTTTTTATGATTCCGGCGCGCATCGCTCACGCGGCCGCCGGATCCGCATCCCAGACGGCACGTCCCGTCCGCCGGGTTCGCGTCCCGTCCGGCACGTCTCCTCCGGCAGAGTCTTCTGCGCTTCCGGTTATCTTCCTCCGCCCATCAGCCGCGCCAGCGGGGTGACGATGGCCTCCAGACTCTGGATCGAATTGTTCAGTCCTTCGAAATCAATGCTGTTGAGTTCCTCCATCGCCTCCTCGAGATAACCCGCATTCGTGACAACGACATTATCAATATTCTGAATTACCGTATCGAGACCGTTCAGAGTGCTCTGGGCGGTCGTCGCCAGCGTGCTGATCTCCACAGCCGCCTGGTCGGCCGACTCGAGCAGGGTGTTCGTCTCATGGAGGGTCTGCACCACCTCCGGCACGAGAACCAGCAGCGATACGATGAGCGCCAGAAGCGCCCCCACCGCCGCGTAGGCGGAAACCTTCGCCGACTTCGCCTGCTTCCTCGACTGTTTCAGAATCTCCACCAGCAGTTCGTGATCGCTCAGCTGCTCGTCCGGCCTGTTCGCCGGATTCTCCCTGGACTGCTCAAACCATGCCGTTTCTTTCATCTGTGATGTCCCTCCTCATTCCCGCGCTGTCCCGCCGGTCTGCCCGTTTCCCTGTCTGCTTTCCGCAAAGCCCCGGGCAAACGCGCTGTTCTCTCTTCTCTGCCGTCTATCATACCACGAATTTCCGACTTCCGCAGCGCCCAAACGCAAAGACTGTAACAAGTTCTGCCAGCCGGGAGCGACAAGTCAGAATCATGCCTGCACGATTTTGGAATAGACCATGGAAACAGAATATGGAAAATATGACTCAGAGAGACAAACAGCCCGCCGGAGAGAAAATCCGTCGCGGCTCTCTCCGGCAGGCTGTTTTGCATCATATCTATTACAGACCCGTTCCTGTCACGGATCTTTTCCTATTGCGGACCTGCTCCGCATGCGATCTTACTCAAAGCCGGGCGTTTCCCCTCGCCTGTCTCAGAGATACCGGCCCTTGTCCTTCATCCGCAGACGCGAGAGTGCTCTGGCCAGCGACGCCTGGGCAATGCGGTACTCTCCCACGCTCTTTTTCTGACGAAGCTGCTCTTTAGCCCGCTCCATCGCCTCCTCGGCCCGGCGCTTGTCGATCTCCTCCGGCGTCTCGGCGGTATCCACCAGCACGATGACACGGTTATGGGCCACCTGCACGGAGCCGTTGCCCACGGCGACCCGTTCCCACGATCCGTCCGTCTTCTGCACGTCCAGTTCCCCGACCTCCACGGCGAGCAGGAGCTCCTCGTGGTGCGCCATGATGCCGTACCCTCCGTCCAGCGTCGGGACGATGAGCTGCAACGCCTTGCCGTCGTAGAACACCTTGTTGGTGGCTATGATTTTCAAACTAAAGAATGTATCCGCCATACTGCCTCCCTGCCGCCGCAGCCACTTTTACTGTGATCTGCGCAGCCGCTCCGCAACTGCTTTTACCGTGATCCGCGCGTCGGCTCTGGCAGCAGCGGCTCCGGCGATCCGGCTGATGCGCCGTCCGCCGCGCCGCTGCTACGCCTGCGTTTTCGCTATCGTCTCTGCCTTTTTCTTCACATCGTCGAGATTGCCGACGTTAAAGAACGCCGCCTCCGGATAGTCGTCCATCTCACCGTCTATGATGGCCTTAAAGCCCGCAACCGTCTCGGCAAGAGGAACGTAGCGTCCCGGAATTCCGGTGAACTGCTCGCCGACGAAGAAGGGCTGCGAGAGGAATCGCTGGATCTTGCGGGCGCGGTAAACCGTAATTTTGTCCTGCTCTCCCAGCTCTTCCATGCCCAGAATCGCGATCGTATCCTGCAGTTCCTTGTACTTCTGCAGAATCTGCAGCACTCTCTGCGCCGTCTCGTAGTGCTCCTTGCCGACGACGTCCTCCTCGAGGATCCGGGAGTTGGATTCCAGCGGATCCACAGCCGGATAGATGCCCTGCTCCACAATCTTGCGGGA
Organism: Eubacteriales bacterium; assembly: GCA_030524225.1. Classification (GTDB taxonomy): domain Bacteria; phylum Bacillota; class Clostridia; order Lachnospirales; family Lachnospiraceae; genus CAG-791. The sequence goes on along the minus strand of JAUNGV010000017.1, from coordinate 29,312 downwards.
GAGCACGGTCGTCGCGTCAAGATGGGCGAAGGTCGTCGCCGGAGCGGGATCCGTCAGATCGTCAGCCGGCACATAGACCGCCTGCACGCTCGTGACCGAACCGTTCTTCGTCGAGGCGATCCGCTCCTGCAGTGCGCCCATCTCGTTGGCCAGCGTCGGCTGATAGCCGACGGCTGAAGGCATACGGCCCAGCAGAGCCGACACCTCGGAGCCCGCCTGCACGAAACGGAAAATATTGTCGATAAACAGCAGCACATCCTGATGCTTGACGTCACGGAAATACTCCGCCATCGTCAGCCCCGTCTCCGCCACTCTCATACGGGATCCCGGCGGCTCGTTCATCTGTCCGAACACCAGTGCTGTATTCTTGATCACGCCCGATTCCGTCATCTCGCTCCAGAGATCGTTTCCCTCTCTCGAGCGCTCTCCCACACCGGTGAAGATCGAATAGCCGCCGTGCTCCGCCGCCACATTGCGGATCAGCTCCTGAATCAGCACGGTCTTGCCGACGCCCGCGCCGCCGAAGAGTCCGACCTTGCCGCCCTTGGCATAGGGAGCCAGCAGATCGATGACCTTGATTCCGGTCTCGAGAATCTCCGCGACAGGCTTCTGCTCCGAGAACGCCGGAGGCTCCCGGTGAATCTCCCAGTGCTCCTCGCTCTCCAGCGATTCCCCGCCGTCGATCGTATCCCCGAGCACGTTAAAGAGACGGCCCAGCGTCTTCTCGCCGACCGGAACCTTGATTCCGCTCCCCTTCGAGACGACCGCCATGCCTTTCTGCAGTCCCTCGCTGGCCGCCAGCATGATGCAGCGAACCGTGCTGCCTCCGATCTGCTGCGCCACCTCCATGATGACCTTTTTGCCGTGGTTGTCGACTTCCAGCGCCGTCTTGATCACCGGAAGCGGCTCTTCGGCAAACTCCACGTCCACAACAGGCCCCATGACCTGCACAATTTTTCCTATCTGCATATGTCTCTCTTCCCTCCATAGCGCAGCGCGGCCTTCTCCAGCTGCATGCAGACGTTTCCGCCTGCCGTCTGTGCAGCCGCGGCCTGATCAAACACGACTGTACACCTGTATCCGGCCGCGTGCCTCCTTATCCGGCTTCATGCATCCGGCTTCGACCGCGCGGCCCGCTGACGCCTCAGCTCCCCTGTCCGCTTCTCTGGGCGCGGGCGCCTGCGCAGATCTCCGTGATCTCCTGGGTAATCTGTCCCTGCCGGACGCGGTTGTACTCCACACTCAGATCGTGTTTCATCTGCTGTCCGTTCTTGTTCGCCGCGTCCATCGCCATCATTCTGGCATTCTGTTCGCAGCAGAACGACTCCACCAGCGCGCCGTAGATAAAACCGTCCAGATAATTCGGCACGATATTGTCAATGACCGCCTTGGGGGACGGCTCCATCCTGAAATCCTGCTGTGTCACACCGGCGCTGACCGCCTTGTCAAACGTTTCCCGGTTCAGCTTGTTGAGGGGCAGAAGCTGCACGATCTCCGTCTCCATCTGCAGGCTGTTCTTCATTCTGGTATAGACGATATACACCTCGTCGATCTCCCGTCTGAAATACAGATCGAGCATCCGCGCCGTGATCATGCGTGAGCGGTGGAGCGAGGGATTCTGCGCCGTGTAGTGGAACTGCTCGTCGATCGGAATCCCTCGCTGCTCAAAGTACTGCCTGCCGACCTCGCCGACCACGAAGAGCATGTTGTTCGAGTGCTCCGCCAGCTTCTCCTCCACCAGCTTCAGGACATTGTGGTTGTACGCCCCCGCCAGCCCCTTGTCGGCGGTCACGGCGATATAGCCGCGCCGCAGCTGCGATTTCTCTATATCCGTCCTGAAATCCAGATACGGATGGGAGAATCCCTCCGGCAGATGACGGATCAGCCGCGCCATCAGGGACTGAATCGAATAGAAATAGGGCTCGGTGTCGAGCAGGGCCTTTTTGGCCTTGCGCAGCTTCGTCGAGGAGATCAGATACATGGCGTTCGTGATCTTTAAGGTGTCGCCGATGCTGTTAATGCGATCCCTGATCTCTCTTGTTGTCGCCATCCGCCGCCTCCTTCAGATAACTCTGTTTAAACTCCTTTGCCGCGCTCAGGATTCTCTCCTTCACCTCATCGTCGAGGGTTCCCGTTCTCTCTATTCCACTGCCGATCTCCGCGTGCTCTTTTTCAAACCACGCCAGCATTTTCCCCTGAAAATCCTTGACCTGTGCCACCGGAATGTCGATCATCAGACGGTTCGTCGCGACGCAGAGCGTGATGACCTGCTCGTGCATCGAAAGCGGATGGCACAGCGGCTGTTTTAACAGTTCCATCAGAACGCTGCCCTGTTCCAGCTGTTCCTTCGTCGCCGGATCCAGATCGGAGCTGAACTGTGTGAACGCCTCCATCTCGCGGTACTGCGCCAGATCAATACGCAGACTCCCCGAAGCCTTTTTCATCGCCTTGGTCTGCGCCGCGCCGCCGACACGCGAGACCGACAGACCCACGTTGACCGCGGGACGCATCCCCGAGAAGAAGAGACTGCTCTCGAGGAAAATCTGTCCGTCCGTGATGGAAATCACGTTCGTGGGAATATACGCCGACACATCGACCGCCTGGGTCTCTATAATAGGAAGCGCCGTGATGGATCCTCCGCCCAGCGCATCCGAGAGTCTGCTGGAGCGCTCCAGCAGACGGGAGTGCAGATAGAACACGTCGCCCGGATACGCCTCGCGTCCCGGCGATCTGCCCAACAGGAGGGAGAGAGCCCGGTACGCCACCGCGTGTTTGCTCAGATCATCGTAGACGATCAGGACGTCCTTTCCCTTGTGCATGAAGTACTCCGCCAGCGCAGTGCCCGCATACGGCGCAATGTACTGGAGCGGGGCGGGATCAGAAGCAGAGGCGGAGAGGATCACCGAATACTCCATCGCCCCATGCTTCTCCAGCATCGTCGCAATTCTCGCCACTGTGGAGGCCTTCTGCCCGATCGCCACATAGATACAGATGCAGTCCTTGCCCTTCTGGTTCAGAATCGTATCCGTCGCAATCGACGTCTTGCCGGTCTGCCTGTCCCCGATAATCAACTCACGCTGGCCCCGGCCAATGGGAAACATCGCGTCGATAGAGAGGATACCGGTCTGCAGCGGCTGGCTCACCGATTTGCGGTCGATAATTCCGGGAGCCGGTTCCTCCACGGGACGGTAATCGCTGGCCGCGATCTCTCCTCTGCCGTCGATCGGCTCTCCGAGGGCGTTCACCACTCTGCCCAGAAATCCCTCGCCCACCGGGACGCCCGCCTGCCGGCCCGTCCGGATCACGCGGCTTCCCTCGCCGATCTCGCCTTCGGAGCCAAAGAGAATGACGCCGATCTGATGGCGCTCCACATTCTGCACCATTCCCTTGACGCCGTTGTCGAACATGACGACCTCTCCGTACATCGCGTGATCGATTCCGTCGATCTGTGCGATCCCGTCTCCGACCGTCTTCACATAGCCGATCTCCTTATTCTGCACCTCGAGATTGAATTCCTCGACGCTTGCCCGCAGAATCGAGATAATATCCTTCGTGCTCTCCTGTCCGTCTGCGCCGCCGAGCGTGTTCTTCACCTCGTTCATCCTGTTCTCCAGCTGACTGCGCCGTCCCTGTTCGCTCCAGTCATAGACGTCCTTGCCGACCTGCAGAATGAAACCGCCGCCAATACTCTGGTCTTCCTTTTCCTCGAGACGGATCTGACCGCAATCATATTTCTGCGTGATAAAAGCCAGAAATCCCGCCTTCTGCTCCTGCGTGGGCGGCGTGACGTAAGTGAGCGTCGCCGTCAGCACGCGGCAGAACTGTTCTCTGATCTCATCCCAGAGTTCCACATCTCCGTTGTCACAGAGGATTTTGAGAAAATCTCTGATCTCCTGCGGAAAAATCCGCTCAATCACGGCATGTCTCATCTCCAGCGGCACCGAAGGATCCGCCAGACGCGAACGGATCTCCGGAATCGTCCTGAAAATCACATCGGCGTCGTTAAAAACGCTCTCTGCCAGTCCGCGCTCGCGCAGCCGCTTCACGTATTCCATCGTTTCCTGTTTCATGCTTACTCTCCCGCCGCAGCCGGTCTGCGGCTCCGGAATCAGGATGCCGCACAGGCGGCTTCTTCTGATCCGTACTACTCCTCTTTTTGCCTCGTCATGGTCTGCGCAGCCGCCTCTTTGATAAAGCGGTCGTAGATCGCGCTGTCACTCTCCGCGCTCTTTGTCGCCGCATTCATTCTGGCGGAAGCGAGCGCTACCAGATCGGCGATCTGCCCCGCGGCCTCCTGCAGGCGGCTGCGGCTCTCCGCTTCAGCCTGCTCTCTCGCCTGTTCCACCATATGATCCGCCTGATCCTTTGCCTGCGCGACAATGCGGTCATACTCCCTTGCGGCCTCTTCTCTCGTCTGCGCCATCGCTCTGGTTCTCTCTCCGTCCAGATCACCGAGGGATTCCTCATACTTCTTCTTTAACGCATCCGCTTCCGCTCTGACCCCGTCCGCCTCTGCAAAAGAGTTGCTGATCAGTTCCTCTCTCTGCTTCAGCACCGCTCTGACAGGCGCAAACAGGAATTTTCTCATCAGAAAATACAGAATCAGCAGATTGATGACAATACAGACAAGATTTACGGCATCTATCCTTAACATAATGCAACCTGTCCTTTCCGTTCTCCCTGCGCTGCTCTGCCGCCTTCCTTCTGCGGCATGGTTTCTACAGCATGAAGATGATCAGAACGCCGATTACGAAGCCGTAAATACTTGTCGCCTCTGCCAGTGCGCATCCAAGCAGCAGATTTCTCATGATCTTTGCATCCGCTTCCGGCTGTCTCGCGATCGCCTCGACCGCCTTCGCCGTCGCGTGTCCGATTCCCAGTCCGCCGCCGATACTTGAAAGTGCTGCGATTCCCGCTCCGATTGCTGTTAAAGTCATGATTTTGTCCTCCTTTGTTCTGCTCAAACCCACGAATTTCAAACCACACGTCATTCGGTCTTTCCCGAATGGCTTTGCTTATTACATCCGCCCCGGCCTGTGACGGCCCCGGCAGATTACGTCATTCAGTCTTTTTCGAATGACGTTGTATGTAAATCCGGCTCTGTGCCCCATTCGGCCCTGCCGGTTCATACCTGTTTCTCCGCGTCCCTTATTCCACAGCCTCCTGAATAAACAGGGAGGTCAGGAACACGAATACATACGCCTGGATCAGACCGTCAAAAATATCAAAGTAGAAACTGAACACCAGCGGCACGCCCACCGGAATCAGCATTTTGATCAGTTCCATAATCACGAAGGATCCGATCACGTTTCCGAACAATCGCATACACAGCGAGAGCGGCCTGATGAAAATCTCCATCACATTGATCGGCGTAACGACCGCCACCGGCTCCGCAAAACTCCTGAGCCATTTCTTCGGTCCTCTGGCCCGGATGCCCGCCGCCTCGATAAGGATAATGCTCATCAGCGCCAGCGCCACCGTCACGTTCAGATCCTTCGTCGGCGGCTTGAACCCGAAAATGCCGATCAGATTCGCAAAACCGATATAGATCAGCACCGTCGCCAGATACGGCCCGTACTGCTTCCCTTTCTCACCCAACATTCCGGCTGTGAACTGATCCAGCCATGTCACGATGTACTCCGCCGCCACCTGCCGTTTTCCCGGATTCTGCACCTTAAGGCCCCGTGTCAGCCAGATTGCCAGAGCGACCAGCACTGCCATAATCAGCCATGTGATCACCACCGACTCATAGATCTCGATTCCGCCAAAGATCGGAACAGTAAAGGCGGTATCCACATGAAGTTCCCGCTGCAACTCTTCCGCCATCCGCTCACTTCCTTTCTGTCCGGGGAGAGGACTCTCGTCCGTTCTCCTGTCACATCCTCTTTTGAACTATTGGTTATTATATCCCCATTTTTTCAAAAGACAAGTCTTTTTCCACAAATATCCATCATCTAAATTTATGTTATCTCATTTCAATATAACTATGGATTATTTTATTTATCCATTTTGCGCAATTTATTACAGCTTTTTCCGTGTTTTCGACGAAACCTTGTGCTATTATACGAAATTTATCATTTCCCGCAGATCGCCCTTCTTTTCGGATTGATCCCGGTGTAAAACGCCCTGTTTCCGGGCCGCCTCCCCGCCCTGCTCTCTGCTCCCTTCCGTTTCTCTGCTGAAAAACTCCAACATACTCAACAGTGACCGATGCCCATAAAAAGAGCGGCTGCTTTCCGCCGCACAAAGGCAGCGGAGACAGTCGCTCTTTACTCTGAATCATTCTATTCTCAATTCTGTCTGTACGCCAGACAGGACGCGCTCTGGAAAGGCGGCGCGTTTACTGCTGATATGTCACCTTCTTGAAATTCTTCTTACCGCGCTTGACGAGGATGCCTGCGCCGAGCTGCTCCTTCGTGTACGCCTGTTTGATGTCGCCGATCTTCTCTCCGTTCACGGTCACGCCGCCCTGTTCCACGGCGCGTCTCGCCTCGGAGCGGGAAGCGCACAGTCCGGACTTGGCCAGAACCGCGAGGATGTCCATCGTCCCGTCCTCCTGAAAATCCTCATCCTTCATCTCATAGGACGGAATCTGCGCCAGATCGCTGCCGCCGCCAAAGAGAGCCTGCGCCCCCTTTCTGGCCTTCTCCGCCTCGTCCTGCCCGTGCACGAGTCCCGTCAGCTCATAGGCGAGAATATCCTTCGCCTCATTGAGACGGCTTCCCTCCCAGTGATCCATCTCGTCGATCTGCGCCAGCGGCAGGAAAGTCAGCATCCGCAGGCACTTGAGTACATCCGCGTCTCCCACGTTTCTCCAGTACTGGTAGAACTCGTAGGGCGTGGTCTTGTCAGGATCGAGCCAGACCGCCCCCTTCTGGGTCTTGCCCATCTTCTTGCCCTCGGAGTTGAGCAGGAGGGTGATCGTCATCGCATACGCGTCCTTTCCCAGCTTCTTGCGGATCAGCTCCGTGCCGCCCAGCATATTGCTCCACTGATCGTCACCGCCGAACTGCATGTTGCAGCCATAGCGCTTGTAGAGCTCGAGGAAATCGTAGCTCTGCATAATCATGTAATTGAACTCCAGGAAGCTCAGTCCCTTCTCCATCCTCTGCTTGTAGCACTCGGCGGAGAGCATCTTGTTGACGGAGAAGCACGCGCCGATCTCCCGGATGAAGTCGATATAATTCAGTCCGAGCAGCCAGTCAGCGTTGTTCACCATCATCGCCTTGTCCTCGCCGAACTCGATAAAACGGCTCATCTGTTTGCGGAAGCAGTCGCAGTTGTGCTCGATCGTCTCCACCGTCATCATCTGGCGCATATCCGTGCGCCCGGACGGATCTCCAATCATCCCCGTTCCGCCGCCGATCAGTGCGATCGGGCGGTTGCCCGCCTCCTGCAGACGCTTCATCAGGCACAGCGCCATGAAGTGACCGACATGCAGACTGTCCGCTGTCGGATCAAAGCCGATATAAAACGTCGCCTTGCCCGCATTGATCAGCTCCTTGATTTCCTGCTCGTCCGTCAGCTGCGCGAGAAGTCCTCTTTTCTGTAATTCTTCAAAAATCGTCATACCCTGTTCCATCGATCTGTTTCCTCTTCGCTTTCTTTTCCTGTCCTGCTATCGTATCTATTCTCTATTCTCCTCGCACCTGCCGGTGCGGTAGGCTTCCAGATACCCGATCTGCATACTCTGTCCTTTCCTGCCGCTACTCCTGTTTCCGGTCGCGCAGCATCAGCTCCCGCACGGCCTCTGCCGCGCTCTTTTCCTCAAATAAAATCGCGTTGACCTGTTCGATAATCGGCAGCTGCACCTGATAGCGCCGGGAGAGCTGCATAGCCGCTCTCGCGCTGTGCACGCCCTCGACGACCTGCTTCACCTCGGCCATCGCCTCGTCCGGCGTCCGCCCCTGTCCGATCAGAATACCCGCTCTGCGGTTTCTCGAGTGCATGGAGGCGCAGGTCACGATCAGATCTCCGATTCCGGTCAGTCCGGAAAAGGTCTCCGGCTGCCCGCCCATCGCGATCCCGAGTCTCTTGATCTCCGCGATTCCGCGGGTGATCAGCGCCGCCTTCGTGTTGTCGCCGTAACCGAGACCGTCCGCAATGCCCGCCGCAAGAGCGACCACGTTCTTGAGCGCCGCGCCGATCTGCATACCGAGCATATCCGTGCTCGTATAGACGCGGAACACCTCGCTCATGAAAATATCCTGAATATACCGCGCGCTCTCCTCACTCCGCGCCCCTGCGACGATCGCGGTGGGAAGTCCCTTTCCCACCTCCTCCGCATGGGTCGGCCCGCTCAGGACGCTGACGACAGCCTGCGGCATTTCCTCCTCAATGATGTCGCTGAGCGTCATCAGCGTATCCTCTTCCACGCCCTTGGCGACGGAGACAATGCGCTGTCCCTCCCGGCAGTACGGGCGCATGGAGCGCGCCGTGGACCGGGTAAACGGGGAGGGCACCGCCAGCACGAGGAGATCTCTGTCCTCCATCGCAGCCGCCAGATCCGTGGTCGCCCGCACGCTCTCCGGCAGGATCACCCCCGGGAGCTTGACCTTCTGTTCATGCTCCTCATTGAGCATCTCCACTTCATCCTGCGCGATCGACCATACGATCACCTGATGACCGTTGCCCGCCAGCAGATATGTGAGCGCGGTGCCCCAGCTGCCCGCGCCGATCATTCCTATTTTTGCCATTTTATCTCCTTATTCCGAAATGTTGGGAATCCGGATGCTGCGACGCGGCTTTCCGCGCTGCGTCTGCCGCCATCTGATTCCGCGGCGCACTCTTATTTTTTATCCGGATCCAGCAGCGCCTTGTTGTGACGCAGATACGTCTTGCGCTCCGTTCCCTTCAGAAGACGGCCGATATTCGCGCGGTGCTGGTAGAACGCCATCGCGGCCAGAGCGGCGCCGATCACATACATCTCGATCAGAACCGGCTGCGGCGCGCCGAGCATCCCCAGCTGTCCCTCGATCACCAGCTGAATCATAAATCCGACGTAGACCAGAAGCGAGCCCAGAGAGACATAATGCGTCGTGAGAAACGGCACGAAGAACATCAGCACACCCACCGGAATAAACGTCCACTGATACGAGAGAATAAAGCCCGCCGTCACGGCGATTCCCTTTCCGCCCTTGAAATTCATATAGAACGGATAATCATGACCGAGCACGCAGCCCGCCGTCGTGTACATCTTGAGCAGATAGATCATCTCCGGGTGCGAGCCGGAAAAGAGCGCCGTCACCAGCAGCACCGCCGCAATGCATTTGAGCACGTCCCCCGCGAAGACGATCAGCCCCGCCTTCGTGCCGAGCACCCGCATCGTGTTCGTCGTTCCCGCGTTGCCGCTCCCGTACTTGCGGATGTCAATTCCCTTGCACCGCCCGTAAATATAAGCGGTCTGAAACAATCCAAACAGATAGCCGATCGCCAGACAGGCAATCCTCACCAGAATATCTCCCATGTCCTCTTCACTCCCCGCCGCAGCCTGCCTGCGGCTTTGCGGTCAGCCCTCCGCGCAGGGAGGAGCCGCCCTTTCCTCTTTATTTAGAAACCTTCTTTGCCGGTCTTACTTGTCCGCCTTGCGCTCCCGGATCACAAATTTGAGCGGCGTCCCCTTAAAACCGAAGGTCTGCCGGATCTGATTCTCAATATATCTCTGATAGGAGAAATGGAACAGTTCCTTGTCATTGACAAACAGCACGAAGGTCGGAGGCTTCACCCCCACCTGCGTCCCATAGAAAATACGCAGCATCTTGCCCTTGTCCGACGGCGGCTGCTGCATCACGACAGCCTCGGAGATGATCTCGTTGAGCACTCCCGTCTGGATCCGCATCGTCTGGTTCGCATGCACCGCGTCGATCAGATCATAGAGCTTGGGCAGGCGCTGTCCGCTCTTGGCCGAGATGAAAATAATCTCCGCATAGGAGAGGAACGAGAGAATCTGACGCACCTTGTCGCTGAATTTCTTGACGGTGTGATTGTCCTTCTCGACGAGATCCCACTTGTTGACGGCGATAATCACCGCCTTGCCCCGGTCATGGGCGATTCCCGCGATCTTGGCGTCCTGCTCCGTGACGCCCTCAGTTCCGTCGATCACGAGCACCGTAATATCCGCGCGCTCCACGGCGGCCACGGTGCGCAGGATCATATAGCGCTCCAGTTCCTCCTTGATCTTGTTCTTGCGGCGCAGACCCGCCGTGTCGATAAAGATGTAGTCCTGTCCGTTGTGTACCACCTTCGTGTCGATCGCGTCCCGCGTCGTTCCCGCGATGTCAGAGACGATCACACGGTTCTCCCCGATCAGTCTGTTTATAATAGAAGATTTGCCCACATTCGGCTTGCCGACCACGGCGATTCTGATCTGCTCCTCTTCCTCCCCGGACTCCGTGGGCTCCGGGAAGTGCTCCGCCACCGCGTCCAGCAGATCGCCGATGCCCGTCTTGTTCACCGAGGAGATCGGATACGGATCACCGATGCCCAGGTTATAAAACTCGTAGACGTCCGCCTGCTCCCGCTCGAATTTGTCCACCTTGTTGACGACGAGCAGCACCGGCTTTCTCGCGCGCCGCAGCATATCCGCCACCTTGCCGTCCGCGTCGGTCAGCCCCTGCTTGACATCCACCATGAACAGAATCACATCCGCCATGTCGATCGCCATCTGCGCCTGCTCCCGCATCTGCGAGAGGATCACATCCTGGGAATCCGGTTCGATTCCGCCGGTGTCGATCAGGGTGAACTCGTAATTCAGCCAGGTGCAGTCCGCGTAGATTCTGTCGCGGGTCACACCCGGCGTATCCTTCACGATTGATATTTTCTCTCCTGCCAGCACGTTGAACAGGGTAGACTTGCCGACATTCGGCCGCCCGACCACTGCCACGATAGGCCTGCTCTTTCTCTTTGCCATACGATCCTCATTTCCAGTCATACTATCAATATAAGTATAAATGTCAGCGCGGCAGACCGCTCTGCCCCGACAGACTTTCTTCATTCTAAAGGAAAACCGCCTTTCTGTAAAGCGTCAAGCCGCTTTTTGCCGTAACAGCTCAGCCAGCCGGAATCAGGAGTGCAAAATCGTGCCTGCGCGAATTTGTGCCTCCTGCTTCCGGTCTGTGCACTTCGCCACTTGCAAGTTGCCGGATTACCTTTTATACTATTTTCGTCACTCCATCGCGAGGGACGCTCCGGAATGAAAATTAAAATGATCACACCAAAGGAGATTCTCATGCCAGAACTTGAAATGCACGAACAACTGGAACGCAAGATCCCGTACGCGCCGCTCACGCTCGTCGTTCACCCCTCTGCCGCCGCTCTCGGCGCGAAGGTGGATTCCTATCTTGCCTCCTTCCGCAAGGCCGATCACAATATCGCCAAGAATGATCCCGCCTTTGCCGAGTATGTAAAGGACAGCTATCTGATGGACATTCCCTGCGTGCGTTTCGGAACCGGCGAGGGTAAGGCCGTCATGTCTGATTCCGCCCGCGGCAAGGATATCTATCTGCTGATCGACGTCTGCAACTATTCACTGACGTACCAGATGAACGGGTTCACCAACCACTGCTCCCCCGACGATCATTTTCAGGATTTGAAGCGTATGATCACGGCAATCAACGGCAAGGCGAGACGGCTCACCGTCATCATGCCCTTCCTCTACGAGGGACGCCAGCACAAGAGAAGCGGCCGGGAATCCCTCGACGCGGCGCTCATGTTCAAGGAGCTCGCCGATATGGGCATTTCCAATTTCATCACATTTGACGCCCACGATCCCCGGATTCAGAACGTCGCTCCCCTGACTGATTTCGACAATTTCACCCCGCCCTACCAGTTCCTGCGCTCTCTGATGCGGGTGGAAAGCGACCTGATTCTCGACAAGGATCACATCACTGTCATCAGCCCGGACGAGGGCGCACTGGACCGCGCTGTTTATTTCGCCTCCGTGATCGGCGCCGACACCGGTATGTTCTACAAGCGCCGCGACTACTCCCGGATCGAGAACGGCAAGAATCCTATCGTCGCCCATGAATTCCTCGGCAGCGACATCGCGGGCAAGGACGTCATCGTCATCGACGACATGATCTCCTCCGGCGGCAGTATGCTCGACACCGCCCGCCAGCTCAAGGAGATGCACGCCAAGAGAGTCTTCATCTGCTGCACTTTCGGCCTGTTCACGGACGGCTTCGACGCCTTCGATCAAGCCTATGAAAAGGGATGGTTTGACCGTGTCATTACGACCAACCTCACCTACCAGCAGCCCGAGCTCCTCGCGCGCCCGTACTATGCGCAGGCCGATATGAGCAAGTTCCTCGCCTCCATCATCGACTTCATCAATCACGACGCGTCCGTCAGCAACGTCACGACGCCGACCAATAAGATGAACGAAATTCTGAAGAAATACAACAGCCGCGAGGATACGCTGGCATTTACGTCGATCTGAACAAAGCCCAACAAAACTGAACAAAAGGCTTCTGTAAACTCTATAAAAAGAACCGCTCCCTGTGATGGTACCCGGAATTCCGGACACCTGTCACCGGGAGCGGTTCTCTTTTATCTCTTCCTTTTATTTCCCGCGGTCTTCCTGTTCGTTTTCGCGCAGGCCGCGCCATCTTCTTTCCGGCGTCACTTCTCCGGCTGTTCCCTTGTTTCCTGTCCAGCCGTCTGCCGCCTGCGTTCCAACTGCGTCGGATCATTCTCATCAAAGGGCTCAGCCTGCGGATTTCTCTCTGTTTGCGAATGCTTCTCCGCCTGTGGATTTTTCTCCGGCTGTGGCTGCGGCTTCTTCTCTTCCAGCAGCGGGAACGAGAGAATCACCTTGAACAGATCCCCGTCCAGAACGACTTCGAATCCGCCTCCCATCAGCTGCATCAGATTCTTGGCGATGGAAAGTCCCAAGCCGCTTCCCTCCGTGCTGCGCGAGATGTCTCCGCGGATGAACCGCTCCGTCAGCTCGTCGGCGCTGATGTTGAGCTGCTGCTCCGAGACATTCTTGATCGTCGCGACCGCAGTCTCTCCCCTGCACTCCATATCAATATAGATCCTGCTGCCCTGCGCCGCATACTTGGCCGCGTTTCCGAGCAGGTTCTCCACGACCCGCCACATCTGCCGCGAATCCGCCCCCACGTACATCGAGGGCCTCTCAGTGCGCAGCACCACCGTGAGAGAGCGGGCGCTGAGCTTCTCCGAGAATTCACCCAGAGCCTGATTGATCAGCTCGACGAAATTAATCCTCTCGATCTGCAGGGTGATATTGCCGGAGGAGATCTTGGACGCCTCCACGAGATCGTCTGTCAGCTGCTTTAAGCGCTGCGATTTCTGATCCAAAATATCGATGTAGCCTGCAATCTTGGGATTTTCAATGTGCTCTCTCTTGAGAAGTCCCACATAGTTGATGATGCTCGTCAGCGGCGTCTTGATGTCGTGGGATACGTTCGTGATCAGATCCGCTTTCAGTTTCTCATCCTTCGTGCTTGTCTCCACCGCCACGCGGATTCCCGAACCGATCCGGTTCACCGACTTGGCCAGTCTGATATTATCCCCGTGGAAGCGGGTATGGTCGATCTGATGATTCAGATCTCCGCCCGCAATTCTCTCCATCTCCTGCACAATCGCATTCCGGTCCCTCTGCATCCGGTGCAGAATCAGGCCGACCGCCAGATCAAACACAAGAGCCAGAGGCAGCCACCAGACCATGAGAGCGATATTAATCAGCAGAAACAGCAGATACGGAATCCACACCCTCGCCGCCGTGCCGCTGTTGTCGTAGAAACGCCACGCGCCGTTTCGCACTCCCTCCACAATCCGCCGCAGGATCGTCTCCTGCCACAGAACATGCGCCTGTATCCGCCGAAGCAGGGTAAAGAAGGTCATGCCCAGAAACAGATCCGAGAAAAAGGTGAGACTGCCAAAGAAAACCGGATAGAGCACTTTGGTCATCGCATTCAGCGCCGATCCGCCGATACTCTCCCTCGTCACCGTCACGGCCATATCCTCGCTGCCCGCAGTGGCGACATAGAACATGCCGCCGCCTGCGAGAATCGCGGTCAGCATCGAGAGATACACCGCTGCCAGAATGATCACGATCTCCAGCGGAACGTGATCCAGCGCCGTCAGCTCCCTTGCCCGTCGCTCCGCCCGGATCAGCACCGCCAGCACGATCACATAGCACACAAGGAAAATCGCTGCCAGCACCAGATACCTCGTATACTGCGGCGTATCGCTGTCAAAGACAGCCTCCGCCTGCCGGTACTCGTCCTCGACAGGAAACTCCGTATCCACCGCCGTGTAGATCCGCAGATTATCCGGAAACGCATACTGATAATTGTCGAGGATCTGTGAGACCGTCTTCTCGCTCAGAAGAGTATTCGTCTCATAGGACATGGAATCCGGCGCGTAGAAGAGATAGCTGCCATAGCTGCGCATCATATCCTGCACCGCCTGCTCCGCGCTCTGCCCGCCCTGCTCCTGCAGTTCCATATTGGTATAGACCTGCTGCGCGCCGTTCGCATCCGTTGCGAACACCGCGTAGCGGAAATTCGTTCTGGTGGGTGCGAAATACTTCTGCGCCTCCGTGTACTCCTCGTAATTGTAGGCGAGTTCCTGCGCCGCCTGCTCGATCATCTGCGTCAGCTGCTGATACTCCTCGTAGCTGTCCACACAGTTCTCGATATTCCGGCCGTCCACCGTCTGGAAACGGTTTTTCCAGACATAATAGACCTCCTCTGTCTCCGCAGACTGCGCTTCACTGACCGCATCCCCCATATTCTCCGCATAGTAACCGCCGTAGAGTTCCCCGTCACCGTAAAGAGTCCCGCCGTTTCCGGATTCAGCGGCCACCGCAAGCTCCCGGCCATCCGTTTCCACGGACTCCTGCGCGGCTGCCTCATCCTGTGCTCCGGATTCCTGCACAGCAGCTTCATTCTGCGCCCCGGACATCTGTGCAGACGCTTCGTCCTGTACCCCGGATTCCTGCGCGGCTGCTTCGTCCTGCACCACAGATCCCTGTGCGGATTCCTCATTCTGTGCCCCGGAAACATCTGCCGTCTGCCCTGCGCCCTCCTGCTGCGGCTCATCCGCAAACCGGATTGTCACCACATTATTCCGGGTGGAGAAGAAGTCCGCCGCCTCTTCCCGCGTCATATAGCGCTCCGTATCCGAGAAGCCGAGACGCTCCCATCGCAGCAGATCCTTTAAATAATAGACTGCCGTCGGCATATCCTCTGTAGAGATCTCGCTGTCGTCGCGGTACACATAGGCCGCCACATCGATCGGCTTGTTCTCATCGAGAACGCCGTCTGTCTCCATCTGCTCCCCGATGGTACAGTAGCGGATCATGTTTTCCAGGGAATTGCCGTAGAGATTGCTGAACATCTTCGTGTCAGCGTAGGAGTCCGCCTCCCAGTCCGTCTGATCGATATGATAGGAATTCCTCTCCCCAAAGGACGTGACCGTCACAGAGGTGCTCGCAAACCCAACCGCCGCAATCGACACCGCGCCCGTCAATGCCAGCACCTTGCATAAATTCAGTGTAAAACGCGTTCCCTTTTTCATCCGCCCGCTCCCGCTTTGTTTCTCTTTTACTGCCGTTTTATCCTTCCACTTTATAACCCACGCCCCAGACCACTTTCAGATAGCGGGGTTCCTTGGGGTTGATTTCGATTTTCTCCCGGATATGACGGATATGAACGGCGACGGTATTGTCCGCCCCGATCGCCTCCTCGTTCCAGATATTCTCATAAATCTGCTCGATCGAGAAAACCTTTCCCTTGTTCCGGAGCAGAAACAGAAGGATATTGTACTCGATCGGCGTCAGCTTGACCTCTTCCCGCTCGACAAACACCTTTTTGGCATCGTCGTCGATCGTGAGTCCGCCCGCCGTATAGACATTTCCCTGATCCTCTTTCTGTGAGCCCAGCTGCGTATAGCGGCGCAGTCCCGCCTTGACCCGAGCCACGAGTTCCAGCGGATTAAACGGCTTGGAAATATAATCGTCCGCGCCCACGTTCAGTCCCAGAATCTTGTCCGCATCCTCCGACTTTGCCGATAAAATAATGATCGGAATACTGCTGTACTCCCGGATCCGCAGACACGCGTGAATCCCGTCGAGCCGCGGCATCATCACGTCCAGAATCAAAAGGGAAACATCGTTCTCCTTCAGCGCGGCAATTGCCTCCTCGCCGTCATACGCCTTGATCACCTGATACCCTTCCTGATTCAGATAGATCTCAATCGCATCCACAATATCCCTGTCATCGTCGCATACCAGAATGTTGACCGTTCCCACTGCTTTCTCTCCCTTCTCAGAATTTCCCTCTTACCCAGTAAATCACAAAAAAATTAAGTTCCGCGCCGGTTTCCGATTAATATTTTATGAAATCCTTTTGGCGTCACGCTTCCAGCGACAGAAACGCCGCCAGATTGCCCCTCTCTCCGCCCCGCACCGCCCGGTGCGAGAAGAGAAGCGCGCTGTTCTCACAGGTGCACAGTCTGGATATGTGCAGATGTTCCCCTGTGATCCCCGCCTGCTGCAGCAAAAGAGCGTTTGCCGCCCACAGATCCAGACGATATTTGTCCGGAGCAATCTGCCGCGCAAGTCCCCCCTCCCGCAGAATACCGGCCTCCAGACAACTCTCTTTCCCGAACTCGTCAAAAAAGGCTTCCGCCACCTCTGCGCCCACCTCATAGCAGCAGCCGCAGATAGAAGGGCCGATCACCGCCACCAGATCCGCCGGATCCGAACCGTATGTCTCCTGCATCGCACGCACCGTCTCCCTTCCGATCCGTCCGACCGTGCCGCGCCATCCCGAATGAGCCAGTCCAATCGCCCGCCGCACCGGATCAACGAAATAGAGAGGCGTGCAGTCCGCGTGAAGGGTCGTCAGCACAATCCCCGGTACATTCGTGACGAGACCGTCCACATCGCGGTAATCCCGCTCCCGTGTCAGTCCCTTCCCCCGATCCTCCTCTGTGACGACGCGCACCGTGCTCGTGTGGGTCTGGTAGGAAATCGTGACGTCCTCCGGCTTTCTTCCCAGAAAAGCCGCCATCAACCGGTAGTTCTCCCGCACCGCCTTCGGTCTGTCATTCCGGGAAAGCCCCAGATTCATCTGCGCGTACGGCCCCTGACTCACCCCGCCCAGCCGCGTGGAAAACGCATGGGAGACGATCCCTGTCGCCGTCAAAGCCGGAAAGGTCAGCGCCGTCACCTCATGACCGTCTATCCGTTTTCTCTCCTCCTGATAGGAGACGCCAGCCTCCCCTCCGATCCAATTCTCCATAATTTTCACCCTATTCCTGAACGACCCGCGCGACGGGCAATCTTCCCATCGCTGTCACACTCAGCTCCCCATCCCCGTATAGGCAAACGCGTTTCTGATCCAGTGAATGTCTTCCCCCTCACTGCGCACCGCCACCACATCGAATCGGATCTTCACCGTATCATCCAGCCTGTGCAGATGTCTGTAGTAGTCCGCCGTTCTGCAGATCACACGCTGCTTCTGTGTCGTTACCGCCTCCTCGGGCGATCCCGCCCGCTCCGTCTCTCTGTACTTGACTTCGATAAAGCAGAGGGTATCCCCGTCATAACCGATCAGATCGATCTCCCCCTGCGCGGCGCGGAAATTGCTCTCTGCAATCCGCATGCCTCTCTCCCGCAGATACGCCGCAGCGATCGCCTCTCCCTGCCGTCCGAGCTCCCATCTGCTCTTCTGTGCGCCGGACACATTCCCCGCCGCAGGATCCGACGTGCTGCACGGCACTGCGCCGGACGCGGTTCCTCCCGCATTCCCAGACGCGGCACTCTCCCCCGTCACGAAATGCGTGATGAAACTGCGGCGATGGATCGGGCAGGGTCCGTATTTCTGCAGGGCTTCAATATGCGCCGGGGAGCCGTATCCCTTGTTGCCCGCGAATCCATACTCCGGATACTGCCCGTCATACTCCTGCATCAGCCGGTCCCTCGTCACCTTGGCGAGAATACTGGCCGCAGCCACCGAGATGCACTTGGCATCCCCCTTAATCACGGGGATCTGCGGAATCCGGATTCCCGGAATTCGCACCGCATCGTTGATCAGCAGCGCAGGCTGCACGGACAGCGCTCCGACCGCCTGCCGCATCGCCTCATAGGTTGCCTGCAGAATGTTGATCTCATCGATCCGCTCCGGAGAGACGATTCCCACCGCCCATGCGACCGCCTCTTTCGTGATCTCCTCATACAGCGCTTCCCGTCTGGCCTCGCTCAGCTTCTTGGAATCATTTAAATAGAGCAGATCGTGATCTGCGGGCAGAATACAGGCTCCCGCCGCCACCGGCCCTGCCAGCGGCCCGCGCCCCGCCTCGTCGATTCCGCAGATCCGTCCTCCGTTTCGCAGAACGATGGCATAAGGAGCGGCCGTCTCATTTTCAAAGAGACGCATTCTGTGAACCCTGCGTACCTCCGCCTCCCGTTTCTCAATACGCTTCTTCGCCTGCGCGCAGAGTGTGCGCACACCGCTGCGCGTATCCTCCTCATATTTCCTGATAAAATCAGGCAGCTTCGATTCCTCCGCTGCCTGATACGCCGCCCGAACTGCTGCGATTGATTCCATTTTCCCTCCATGCCGGTGCGCCCTTGCCCGAAACGCGCCGTCCCTGCGGCGATTTGCCGCCGTCTACTGATGCTTCAGAATACCGAATTTACTGAACGGATAGATTCTCAGAAACGCCCGTCCTATGATATCCTCCCGGTGAATATTGCCGACCGACGGATCCCTGCTGTCCTGACTGTTGTTTCTGTTATCTCCGAGGACGAAATACTCGTCGTCTCCCAGAGTAATCTCATTGACCGCAAGCCCCGGATCATAAATGACCTCTCTGCCGTAGCCTTCGTTCAGCACTTTCCCGTTGATGTAAATCACGCCGTCCTCATCAATCCTGACCGTCTCGCCGGGCAGGCCGATGATCCGTTTGATATAATAGGTATTCTCCTGATACTGGAAGGGAAAGACAATAATATCGTACCGTTCCGGATCGCGAAAGCGGTAGGAGATTTTGTCCACCACCAGCTGGTCGCCGCTGTCCAGCGTCGGCATCATCGAATGGCCGAACACCTCCGTGCGCTGTCCCACATAGTGAATCAGCAGGTAAGAGAGCAGCAGGACGCCAATCACATACAGAGTCAGATGCAGTAAGTTTTTCAACGCTTCTTTCATTTTTTATCCATTCCGGAGCGTCCCTCGCAACGGGGCGGCGCAAATCTCCAATTTGCGTCTGCCAATTCCGGGCTTTGTGACGCTCCGGCACAAAGCCCGGAATTGAAAAATAAGCTATCGAGCTTATTTTTCAATCTTTACCATTCTTTTCCGGCTACACTACGGTTCCAGTGTTATCTTACCGAGTCTGCCGTTCTTGAAATCATCGAGCAGAACTGTCGCCGCCCGCCCGGTATCCGGTGCGCCCTGCGCCTTTACCAGTCCCCGCGCCTGCGCGATCTGTGTCAGGATTCCGAGAAGACGCGCGCTGTCACCGCCGTCCGTCACCGTCTCATTCGCTGCCGCACTCTGCTCTGCGGCTGTCCCCGCTCCGATTCCATACCGCTGCGCCACAGCGCCGGGATAGCTCTGTTCCAGACAGCGCAGCAGCCAGAAGGAAAGTTCAACCGGCTCCAGAATGTCCTCGTTGATCGCCCCCGCCAGCGCCAGACGGATTCCCGTCTGTGGATCCTCGAACTTCGGCCAGAGAATTCCCGGAGTGTCGAGAAGTTCAATATCCTTCGCCATCCTGATCCACTGTTTGCCCTTGGTCACCCCCGGTTTGTTTCCTGTTTTGGTGCAGGCTTTTCCCGCGAAGGAATTGATAAACGTCGATTTGCCGACATTCGGGATGCCCGCCACCATCGCGCGCAGAGGACGTCCCACAATCCCACGTCTTTTATCCCGCGCCAGCTTGGCCGCGCAGGCCTCCCGCACATAGGCGCGCAGCTCTTCCATGCCGCGGCGGCTGCGCGCGTCCATCGCAATCGCCCGCACCCCATCCTTCCCGGCAGCCTCCACATAACGTCTGATACATACCGGATCCGCCAGATCCGCCTTATTCAGGACGAGAACTCTCGCCTTCCCCGCGCAGAGCGCTCCGATGTCCGGATTCCGGCTGCTCTCCGGAATCCGCGCGTCCGCCAACTCAATCACGAGATCGACCAGCTTGATATTCTCCTCCATCATCCGGCGGGCCTTCGTCATATGTCCCGGGTACCAGTGGATATTTATTTTCTCACTCATTATTTTACTCCTACCTGACAAGCCCCAGCCCCAGCTCGCCCTCCGGGAGCGAGAGCCACGCCTTGCCGATCACCGCGCCTGCGCTCACCGCACCGATTCCGGCGGAGCGGCTGTCCTCGCTGTTATTCCGGCTGTCTCCGAGCACAAAATACTCGTCGTCGCCCAGCGTCACCGGCTCCGCGGCGATTCCTGCATCTTCTATTTTATCATAGTCCTCGTTCGTCGGATCGGGAAACCCGTTGATCAGCAGCTCCCCGTCCACGATCTGCACCGTATCGCCCGGCACCGCCACCACCCGCTTGACATAAGGATGCGTGGATGTGTTTCCCCCCGGATAAAATACGATGACGTCGCCCCGGGATATATTGGCGATTCGGTAGATCACGCGGTTCACCAGCACATCCTGTCCGTTCACCAGAAGCGGCTCCATGGAAGCGCCGATCACGCTGACGCGGTATCCGAAGGATTCCACCACCACAACCGCCATAAGAAGGGCCACGACAGTATAGAGAAGCCATAACAGTACTTCCTTGACAATGCGGGCGTTTATTTTGGATTGTTTTTCATAAAAAGATAGCCCCGATGCTCTTCTTCGGCGCATACTGCCTCCCTGTGATTTTACTGCCTGCGTTCTGGGCGCACCCATTTGAAAAACGCCGCACTTCGTAAAAAGTGCGGCGCTCTCTGTCTCGCTGTCTTATTTGTTGCGGATTACTTCCTTGACCTTTGCCTTCTTTCCGCTCAGGCCGCGCAGGTAATTCAGCTTCGCTCTTCTGACCTTACCTCTTCTGACAACCTCAACCTTCTCTACGTTCGGGGAGTGAAGCGGCCACGTCTTCTCTACGCCGATTCCGCTGGACTCTTTGCGGACAGTAAAGGTGGTCTTGCTGCCGCCGCCCTGAATCTTCAGTACAACGCCCTCGAACACCTGTACTCTCTCGCGGTTTCCCTCTTTGATCTTACCGAAAACGCGAACGGTATCGCCGGTGTTAAACTGCGGCGCGCTCTCTTTTAACTGTGCCTGCTCGATCTCTCTGATAATTTCGCTCATGATACTCTCCTTTGTACGCTGGATGTTCTTGTTCCCGTCTGACGGATCGCATTCCCTCTTCGCTCTGTCCTGCGTCTGCGCAGACATCCGGGATTCCCCATTCTGCCTGCCGCGCACCGGCTCCGGAATCGATTTGTCCCGTCTGCGAACAGCGGACCATCTCTCTTCTTCAATGCAACATTTGTACTTTACCACAAAACAGGGGACGCCGCAAGCACTTTTCTATTCTGCTGACAGCTTTTTGCGGCAGTAGTAGGAATGTTATTCCTCTGTTTCTCCGGGAGAGGCCGTTCCAAACAGAACGCGCATATAATCGCGCCGGGCGTACACTTGATCCCAGCAAGATCATTTCTTGCCTCATCTGATAAATACAAATTATTCATTGCTGATCCCGAGGTGCTCCTCCACAGCCTCTAATGTCAGCCAGCCTTTCTCTTCTCCGGACTTTCTGCCTTTTGTGAGTTCATTCATCAGCCGGAGCGTCGCCTGTGTTTTTTCAAAATCCTGTATATCAAGGATTGCGTATCTGCCTCGTCCATTCTTGGTCAGAAAAACGGGAGCCCCGACCGCCACATCCCCCAGCACTTCACTATAATTGCGCAGATCAGAAATAGGTTTGATATTCGGCATAGCCACCTCCGTATCAGGGCATTCTTTGCTTCTTTCTAACTACAGAATATCCTAATCTGTTGTAAAATTCAACAGCAGATTTTACAGCAGACATTTTGTTAGTAACCGCTCAGCCCGCCGGAAGCAAGAAGGACAAATCATGCTTACACGAATTTGTGCCGCTTGGTTCCGACTGGGGGAGAAACCGATGCGTTTAAACAGCGACGCCTTTCCGACTCAGCCTGATCGAATAATAGCTGTAGATGACCATAGAAATCACATTGCACAGCGTCAGAAATACAACCGCCAGCAGGCCCGCCTCCGACTGCAGCGCTCCCACCAGCAAGGTCGCGATCATCAGCAGAAGCCGGGTCGCAGTGAAGCTCCGATATCCCGCCTCATAGATGACGTGCTTCTCCGCTTCGTCACAGCTGGCCAGCCACACCTTCTGGAAATTCCAGTCCGCCGCATCTCCCCGCTTCATGGGATCCATTCTGCGCACCTGTCTGACCATCGCAATCTGATAGAACGCGCATACAATGGCGATGAAGATCAGCAGACCCGCTCCCAGAAGCAGCCCCGCCGCTTCCTCCAGATTCCCCACATTCAGCCGGAATGCGAAGACCGCAACGCCGACCCAGATCAGGATGCTGGTTCCCGCCGTCCCGATTCCGGAGAGGAATCCATACGCCTGTTCGATTCCATCCTTCTCCTCATCCACTTCACTGCGCAAATACCCTCTCACATAGGCTTCCCCCTTCCGGTAACAGAAGAGACTGAAGCAGAGGGAAATCACCGCCAGAGTTCCCATAAGCATCGTGTTGTAATCGCCCATCCACGCCCGCGCTCCTGTAAACAGCTCTTGGAAGCCATTCTCCCCTCCCCATGCGCTGCAAAATCCTATGACTCCTCCCACGACACCGCCGACAAGCATTTTTAAACAAGAATCCTTTTTCATCTTACACATCCTCCTCGTAATCAAAAATATCCTCCACCGCCACTCCAAAGATCTTCGCCAGTTTCAGCGCCAGCGTCACAGAGGGGGAGTAATCGCCCCGCTCGATCAGGCTGATCGTCTGTCTGGATACCCCCGCCAGCTTTCCCAGCTCCGACTGGTTGACATTGAGTCTCGCACGGTGCTCTTTTAATCTGTTCTTCAATGCCATGTAAGACTGCTCCTTTCTGATTCCTGATTTCTAATTTCTTCCAGGCTTCTCGGGCTGCTATTCTCCCTACTCACCTTCTGCCTACGTTCTGTTTACCCGTTCGACAAATTCCCATTGCAAACCGACAACTTTATTTGTCAATCAAAACTATAACATATGACAACTTTCCTTGTCAATATGTTTCCAGCTCAAGATTTTCCCAGCTTTTTCTGGCTCACCGGTTTTATAAATCCTGCTGTTCCCCCTTTCTGCTCTGTAGCTGCCGGATTTCTTCCTCAGTTTTTGCAATTTTTTCGTCAAACTCTGTCACGGTTAAAATCGCCCGATTTTTAGGCGTAGAAAAAGCAGGAATTCCGTTTCTGGATTTCCTGCTCGGTGGTGCCGCCGTAAAGATACCTTTTATTCAGTTATATATTGGCTTATGATATTCAAAACATATCTGCCCTTTCCTTTCCCCTGGATCGATTTGATCAAGTTTTGAGCTTCCATCATCTTCAAGATCTGTCTCGACTTAGTAGTCTGACAAGACAAAATTTTCATGATCTCTTTCGATGTGAGAACCTGCATAATATCGATTGTTTCTATTACAAGTTTCGCATCCATTGCGTCCTTATGAGACAGGCGTCCAGTTGATTCACTTTGAAATATCTTGCTCAAAAGTTCGTCCTTTCCTCGAATCGACGCGTCGTTTCGCTCAATCGACGCATCTATAGATTGAATCGACGCAACATCTGCCGTTTTATTTTTTAACGACGCGCTCATTACCGTCGTTTTCAAAATGAACGTGCTATTGTTAAATGTAGGCTCTGGAAGCCCCGCAGTTTCAAGTTCTTTGCACATTCGATCCACACCTTCACCATATTCCTTTACATAGCCGTAATCCTTGAGAAATGCTGCGATTTTCGGATTCCGGGAAAAATGAGTGTAGCGGATATTCTCTTTTTTGACCATACCTGCTAAGATTCCGGGACTTTCCACTTCCAATCGGTCATCATACATCTTAATCTGTATGTCTGTGCCCTTAATCCCGTAATCACGGTGTGTGGCAGCATTCACTACAATTTCGGTACGGACAAACTCGCTGTATTCTTCTTCTGTTACAAAAATTCCGTCATTTCCGAGATATGTCTTTTCTTTCATCTGAACCTTGATGAAATCGACAACTT
This sequence comes from Eubacteriales bacterium, assembly GCA_030524225.1. Taxonomy (GTDB): domain Bacteria; phylum Bacillota; class Clostridia; order Lachnospirales; family Lachnospiraceae; genus CAG-791. Next base: position 5,071 of record JAUNGV010000017.1, on the reverse strand, counting down.
TTTCCACCTGTTCAAGAATACGGCCTTCAAAAATCACATCCTTAACCACATTCATGTCCTTACCAACCTTTGCCTCAGTGCCATCGTAGCGAATAAAACGTATAAAGGCTCGGGGAAAGAACAACTGCGGATTCTTTCCAAACAACAGAATGGCTGCCACAGAAACTAAATCCATAGCATCCTTAGAGGTAACAAATCTCTTATTCTCCCGCACATACTCCTCTGGGGATTTTGAATAACCTATTCGTTTACAATAAGAAGCGACAAAATCCAGATCCAGATCCGCTATTGTGGCATCAGCCACAGGCTCATCCTCATAATAACGCACCCCTTTTGCGTACATAAGTGTCATACGGTCATTAAATTCCAGCTTTTTATTCTTATCACCGACACGGATATAAACCTCATCCGACTGATTGGCATGAAGCAGTGGACTGGCTTCTATATGCATCAGGAGCACATGATCCGGCTGTCCTTTATAATTTATACATTTCACCATCTCTGTTATCACTGAAACCGTTGGGTTACAGTAATCTATCGGAGCACGGAGAATCTCATTCATCTGCTCTAAATGATAGTCCACACCCTCAATTCTTCTATTCTTGTCCGATATACCGATGGCAACCGTACCGCCGTCTGCATTTGCAAAGGCGCAAAACGTATTTGACAGATCTACCGGTCTGATCTGAATGCTTTTCCGATCAAATATTTGTCTTTCTTCATTTGCAACTGCCTCATCAATCGTCATTTCACTTCACCTGCCCTTTGGAATAAATATCCCGTAATTCGTAAGACACATCTAACTCTCTTCAACTTATACAAGATTAAACTTGCCCTCCTTAGTTCCTGATATGCATACATTGAAAAGGCTGTCGCAACAGATACCTTACTTCCTCGCTTTATCTCCATCCACAAATCGTCGCGAGCAGTATCTGTAATGTTGTTATTGAAAATTATAACATGCCTGATTCGTTAAACAAAGAAATAATAGCGATTTTTCGTAAATATATTTCTCTCAAATATCACTCTTTTGCAAGCATGATATAGGTACTCTCTATGCGTTTACCTTTTCTATGGGAGCAAAAAAGCAGTCAATCCTAAGACCAACTGCTCTGTGTGTATGGATATGAAATTGTAAAAGCAGGAATGAAAATCTTACACTTTTTCACACCGGCTCCTCCGCCTTTGCCGCTCTGCGGCGGCGTTTGTTCTTCTCCACGGGAGGATGCTCCTGCATATATTGCTCGTAGAGCTCCGGACGCCGCTCCTTTGTGCGCAGCAGCGACTGCTCCAGACGCCACGCGTCCACCTTCGCATGATCGCCGCTCAGGAGTACCGGCGGCACCTGTCTGCCGCGCCAGATCTCCGGCCTCGAATACTGCGGATATTCCAGTAGTCCGTTGCCAAAGGAATCCGTCTGCGCGGAGGATTCGTTGTTCAGAACTCCCGGCACCAGTCGTGAGACCGCGTCCACCACGATCATCGCCGGGAGCTCGCCTCCGGTCAGAACGTAGTCCCCAATCGAGAGATACTCCGCCCCGATCTCCTCCAGCGCACGCTCGTCGATTCCCTCATAGTGGCCGCACAGGAGAATCAGATTCTCCTCCTGTGCCAGCTCGGCCGCCTTCTTCTGCGTAAACAGCTCACCCTGCGGCGTCAGATAAATCACCCGCGCCCGGGACGGCAGACTCTCCTGTACCGCCTCACAGGCGTCGTAAACCGGCTGCGCCTGCATCAGCATTCCCGCGCCGCCGCCGTAGGTATAGTCGTCTACCTTATTATGTTTATTCTCCGTATAGTCACGGATATTGTGCGTCTCCACGGAAATGAGTTTCTTCTCCATGGCGCGGGCCAGAATGCTCGTGCAGAGCCCGTCCGCCACCATCTCCGGAAACAGGGTCAAGATATGAAACTGCATGGTTACAGATCCTCCAATCCCGGCAGCAGATGAACCTTCATATAGCCCTCCTGCGGATTCGTCTCGAGAATACAGGATTTGATCGCGGGGAGCAGCAGCTCTTTTCCCTCCGGCGTCTCCACCGCATAGACGTCGTTCGCGCCGGTCTGGAGCACATCCGTCAGCTTTCCGAGCTCTGCTCCGTCCTCATCCACGACCCGCAGTCCGATCAGGTCGGGAATATAGAACTCTCCCTCCTCCAGCGGCAGGGCGTCCGCCCGATCGATCAGAAGGCTCTTTCCCCGCAGGCGCTCCACATCCTCAATCCGTGTGGACTCCGCAAAGCCCACGATCACGAACTGTTTGAAAAAGCGGACGGATCGCACCGTCAGGATTCTCTCCTCCCGCCCCAGATCGAGAATCACTTTTTTTAATTTCCGGAAACGGGACGGATCATCCGTCGTGGGAAACACTTTGACTTCTCCCTTTAATCCGTGCGTGCCTGTAATTACCCCTACCTGAAAGCGGTCTATCATGCGATTTTCCTCTGCCTCCCCAAAGTTTTCCGCCGCACGCAAAAACAAATGGACCTCCGCATTTCATATCCTGCGATCGGTCCATTCGCGGGCGGCGCTCATTCCTGCCGTCAGTCAATATCTACATCTACCCTGTAATCTTCCTTGGAGGAAGCCGCCTTGACCACAGAGCGGATCGCCTTGGCGATTCTGCCCTGTTTGCCGATCACCTTCCCCATATCAGAGGGCGCCACATGGAGCTGCAGCCGCAGATTCCTGCCTTCCCGCTTCTCCGTCACGACCACCTCTTCCGGATGTTCTACCAGTGCTTTTGCAATTACTTCCACCAGTTCTTTCATCAATATTGCCCCTGCCCTTTCTGCGCTTTTCTGCGGACAGTTTCTTACTTATTGATTCCCGCCTGTCTGAAAAGCTTGCTCACCACGGTCGTCGGCTGTGCGCCGTTGGCAAGCCACTTCTTGGCAAGCTCTGCATCAACCTTTACAGTTCCCGGATTCGTGTTCGGATCATACGTGCCGATCTCCTCGATGCACTGTCCGTTTCTCGGAGTCTTGGAATCCGCCACAACGATTCTGTACAGCGGCACCTTCTTCTCACCGATTCTCGTTAATCTGATCTTAACCATTTTTTCTTTCCTCCGTATAAAAATATAATGTAGCCGTGACTGCGTCCGCCGCAGTCCGGACGGAATTTGATGTCTCACAAATTCCCTTATGCAAAACAGAAACTTTCTTTCTGTCACTGCCTTCGTCAAACACCCGCCCTGTGCGGAGACGATCGCCTCCCGCCTGCGGGCCTTTCTGAAAAAATCGAACAGTTCCTAGAAGAACCCGCCCCGGCGTCCGCCCAGCATGTTCATCAGGTTGCCCCGTCCGCGCCGCTTGCCGCCCATCATTCCCGGCATCTGCTTCATCATCTTCTGCATCTGCTCGAACTGCTTGATAAAACGGTTCACCGCAGCAATATCATTGCCGGATCCCTTGGCAATACGGAATTTCCTCTGCGGCGTCAGGAGCTTCGGATTGCTGCGCTCCGCCTCCGTCATACTCAGAATGATGGCCTCCGTCCTCGCCAGCTGCTTCTCATCGATCGCGTTTTCCAGATCAGACGCCTTCAGTCCCATGCCCGGCATCATACCGAGGATACTGGAGAGACCTCCCATCTTGCGCATCTGCTTCATGCTTTCGAGATAGTCGTTGAAATCAAATTTGCCCTTTTTGAGACGGGCCGCCATATCCTTGCTCTTGGCCTCGTCCTGTGCCTCCAGAGACGCCTGCGCCTTATCGATCAGCGTCAGCACATCCCCCATTCCGAGGATCCGCCCCGCCATCCGGTCCGGATAGAACTGCTCCAGATCCGAGAGCTTCTCGCCCATACCGACGAACAGAATCGGCTTGCCGGTCACCGCTTTGACCGAGAGCGCAGCGCCGCCCCGCGTATCGCCGTCCATCTTACTCAGGACAACGCCGTCGATGTGAATGCGGTCGTCGAAGGTCTTGGCCACATTCACGGCCTCCTGACCGGTCATCGCATCGACAACCAGCAGCGTCTGGTGTACGGTGACCGTGCGCTTGATCTCCTCAAGCTCCTCCATCATGGCCTCGTCGATCTGCAGACGGCCCGCCGTATCGAGAATGACCACATCCTCTTTATTCTTCTGCGCGTGAGCTATCGCCTCCCGGGCGATCTCCGCAGGCTGGTGATCCTCTCCCATGGAAAAGACCTCGACGCCCTGCTTCTCACCGTTGACCTGCAGCTGTTTGATCGCGGCCGGCCTGTAAATATCCAGCGCCGCCAGCAGCGGCTTCTTTCCTCTTGTCTTTAGCTTGCCCGCGATCTTGGCCGCCGTCGTCGTCTTACCGGAACCCTGCAGACCGCACATCATAATGACGGTCATGGACTTACCCGGCTGCAGCGCCAGCTCCGTCGTCTCGGATCCCATCAGGCTCGTCAGCTCCTCGTTGACGATCTTGATTACCATCTGCGCCGGATTGAGTCCGTTCATCACATCCGCGCCGATCGCTCTCTCTTCCACGGCGGAGACGAACTGCTTGACGACCTTGAAATTCACGTCCGCCTCCAGCAGCGCCATCTTGACTTCCTTCAGCGCGGCCTTGACGTCCGCCTCGGACAGTCTGCCCTTGCCCCGCAGGTTCTTGAATACGTTGGCTAATTTTTCTGATAAACTGTCAAATGCCATTACGCAAGTTCCCTCTTAATTTCTCCTGCCAGTTCCCTGACTCTCTCGGAAACCGGCCCTCTCTCTTCCTTCACACAGGCCAGAAGCGCGTCCGCACTTTCCTGCAGACTCCGGAACGTCCGGATCGTATGCAGCTTCTCCTCATAACCGGCCAGCGTTTCCGTACAGCGCCGGATCAGATCGTGCACCGCCTGCTTGCTGATTCCCTCCCGCTCCGCGATCTCATTCAGCGTGAGATTCTCGTACACCAGCTGCTCGTAAATCTTCTGCTGATGCGCCGTCAGAAGCGGCCCGTAAAAATCGTAAAGCAATCCCTGTTCTACTATCTTTTCCATATCCAGTCTAGTACCGCTGTGTTCCCGCTCCGATAATCCGGCGCGTTATCAAACATAAAAACGCCCGGGGCACAGCCCCGGCACGTTCTCTATCTTAAACCAG
>JAUNGV010000096.1 GCA_030524225.1 Eubacteriales bacterium | reverse complement strand
CTGATAGATGTCTGAGTGCTAGGTTTTGAGAGAAACGACGGAAGTCAGGTATCATTAAAATCCACCGCCATTCCTCCTTTCACTGTTTTCCCTGCAAAGTATACCAGCAAATAGTTTCTTTGGCAACCATCCGGCCCGCTGACGAAAAAAGGCCAGTCTGCCTCACACAGACTGACCTCTTCCCTCTTTGACGGTTATTCTCTCCCCGCCCTGTACTGATCGGTGATGATTCCTGTTTCCTATTTCCGGTCTTTCTCTTTCTTCTCCGCTGCCGTCTGCTCGCCCGGCTTCTCCTCTCCCGAAGCCGCAGCGCTCTGGGCTGTTCCCGTCACCGCGCCGTCCGGATTCAGACCGTAGTGCTCTCTCACCCTGCGGTCGATCTCCTGCAGCATCTCGGGATGATCCGTCAGGAACTGTTTCGCATTCTCACGTCCCTGTCCGATTTTCTCTCCGTTGTAATTAAACCACGCGCCGCTCTTGTTTACAATATCAACGGCAGAGGCCAGATCCAGAACGTCACCGACATAGGAGATTCCCTTCCCGAACATAATGTCGAACTCCGCTTCCTTGAACGGCGGCGCGATCTTATTCTTGACGACCTTGACACGGGTACGGTTTCCAACCACCTCGCCGCTCTGCTTGATCGCCTCGATCCGGCGCACATCCAGACGGACGGAGGAATAGAACTTGAGCGCGCGTCCGCCGGTCGTCGTCTCCGGGTTGCCGAACATCACGCCGACCTTCTCACGCAGCTGGTTGATAAAGACAACCGTGCAGTTCGACTTGCTGATCACGGCGGTGAGCTTGCGCAGCGCCTGCGACATCAGACGCGCCTGCAGACCCACATGGCTGTCGCCCATATCGCCGTCGATCTCGGCCTTGGGCACGAGCGCTGCCACCGAGTCGACCACCACAATATCCACCGCGCCGGATCGCACCATCGTCTCCGTGATCTCCAGCGCCTGCTCGCCGCTGTCCGGCTGCGAGATATAGAGGTTATCGATATCCACGCCGATATTCTTGGCATAAACCGGATCAAGCGCGTGCTCCGCGTCGATAAAGCCCGCGATTCCGCCGCGTCTCTGTACCTGCGCGATCATATGCAGCGTAACCGTCGTCTTACCGGAGGACTCCGGTCCGTAGATTTCCACAATTCTTCCCTTCGGAATACCGCCAAGTCCCAGCGCGATGTCCAGACTCAGGGATCCCGTCGGAATCGTCTCCACATTCATCTGCGCCGTCGGATCGCCGAGCTTCATCACGGCGCCCTTTCCGTACTGCTTCTCAATCTGCATCAGCGCCGCATCGAGCGCCTTTAATTTCTCCTGATGATCCATTCCCATGGAATTATCTCCTTCCAGAACAAATGTTCGCATTCACTTTTCTCAGTATACCATAAAGTTTCCAAATTACAATATCTTTGTCACAGTTCAGCCAGCTGGGAACAAGAGGGGCAAATCGTGCTTGCACGAATTTGTGCCTCTTGCTTCCGGCTGAGGGAGCGCCCGATCATGAGCAAAGGCAGCCGCAAAGCGGCGAAAAGCGCGGCAGCGCGACTTTGCGAATGGCGCGGGCTGGACTGGTACAGCAGTTTGATCTGCTGCTTCCGGCTGAGGGAGCGCCAGATCATGAGCAAAGGCAGCCGCAAAGCGGCGAAAAGCGCGGCAGCGCGACTTTGCGAATGGCGCGGGCTGAACTGCTACCTATCTTTTCTTCCCCGCCAGAGCGTTAGCCGTCTCCTCCAGTGCATTAGCTGAACGCACCTTATCCGAATACATTCCCACCTCTTCAAGGCTGTCAAAGCCCGGACACAAGACTATTAAAGCCCAGACAAAATGAGCGGCTTCCCGCCATTCTCGCGGAACCCGCTCCACAGATTTTTCAGAGTAGCTACAGTATACGCGGAAGCTCCGGCTGCTGTCAACCGCGCCGGAAAGCAGGCGCAAGGTTAACAGCAAGGTGCAGTCCTTTTTTACACCGTAAACGTCATCAACCCCAGCTTCGAGATCTGAATCTCCCGGATCATGATCCCCTGTGCCTTTTTCTCCTCCGGAGAAAGGGCCGCCAGTTCGCGCAGCTTCATGATCTTTTCCTGATAAATGAGATCTGTCTTTTTGCCGAATCCCTTTTTCACCACCGGAACGTTCACCCGCAGCTTCACCTTGAGCTGATCGTAAACCTGATAGGCGTAATCGTCCTCTTTTATATAATAGAAATGACTCTCCAGCGTCGTATCTGCAGATACCTCTGTCAGAATATAGCGCTGCAGAATCGTCTTTAATTTGAAATTGAACGCCTCGTCCCCGAGCATTTCCTGATAGGTATAGCGCGCGCCGACATAAATCGTCGACATATCATACATGGCATACTTAAAATCCGTACTCTGTCCCGCTCCCGCGTATTCCAGCATAACCTCAGCATCCTTTCGTCAAAAATCTCCCGGCGTGCGCAGCGGCGCTATCCCTCCAGATCCTCGATCTTGTTTCCGCTCAGACGGATCGCCTCGAGAATCTGCTCCGGGCTCAGTTCTCCTTCGCCTGCCAGCTCCTCCACCGTGACCTTGCGCCGCAAATCCTGCGCCAGTTCTCTGGCCTTATCCGCAACCGCATTCACGCGGTCCTCGACCTCGCGCTCCTTTGCCTTCTCATCGAGATTCTCCGCAATCAGATCCTCCATGGCGTCCATCGCCATTCTCGCCAGCGTCCCTTCGACTTCCTGCGGTCCCTCGAGAGGCCCCAGCATCGATACGCCCCGCGCCAGCGCCTCATTGCCCGCGCCGATCAGATCCTCGATCAGAACATCCTGTCCGGCATAGAGTTTCGCAATGTCGACGATATCCGGCAGCAGCGCCTCGACGAGCCTCTGCTGCGCGTCGCGCTCCCCCGCCATCGCCGAGAGTTTCAGCGCGTCCAGTACCGACTCGCCCGGTCTCTCGATTCCTGCAAGCGCTTCCATATAATCCTCGAGATAGTTGTGCTCCTCCTCGGTCAGATATTCTTCCAGCGGAAGTTCCTCTCCAATCCCGATTTTGGCCGCCGCCAGATAAGCTCTGACCTGCTCCATCTGCTCCCCGGAAAGCTCCAGCTCCGCAAATGCCTCCTGGATCTGCTCCTCGCTCACCGTGTTTCTGTTCTTCTTCGCTTCCCTCACAAGCTCCTGCAGTTTCTGCAGGAACTGCTGCTCTTTCCTGATATCTTCCATCAACAGAGTTCTCCTTCTGCCGCAGCTATGCTTCGGCTCTATTTATTCACATAGGAATCCGGGTTGATTTTCACGCTGCCGTCCGGATTGAAACCTCCGTTTTTATGTACATGAATGTGCGTGAAAATGTGATCCTGACAATATTCGTAATTCCCCTCGCATTTGGAGCAGTAGCGGAATTCCAGATTCGGGTTGTCGATCTCCGTTCTGCCGCAGACCGCGCAGCGGTGAATCGCTCCCACCTGTCCGTTCATCGGATTGCGCTTCGGTCTCGTCTGCGCCTGACCTGCCGCCCCGGAGCGCCCCGGGCCCGCGCCGCCGTGCACGGCACGCCGGAAACTGGCTCTGCGCCTGACCTCCTTCGGCGAGATCCTGCGCCAGTCCACCGTGCGCAGCCAGAATACGAGGAAGTTCAGGAGTGAGCCGATCATTGCGAACCGGAACGGGAACGAACTGCCGATAAATTCAAAGGCCAGCATCACCGCATAGATGATACCGAGCCATTTCACCTTGAGCGGAATAATGAACATCAGGAGAACCTGCATATCCGGGAATGTCACCGCAAACGCGAGGAAGATCGACATATTCACATAGTATGTCGAGAAGACCGTCGAGTAGACCCTGAAATACTGCTCTGCTCCGGCCGCCTCGATGACCGCTCCGTCGAACAGATAGCAGAACCCCATCATCAGGAACGCCGCCGCAACCGTAAAGAGGATCCCGGAAAAGATGTACACGTTGTACCGGTACGTTCCCCACGTCCTCTCCAGCGACGTGCCGATCGAATAATAGAAAAAGAGCATGATCAGCACGAAGAAAATATTGCTGGAATCCGGCGGTACCAGCACCCAGGTAATCACACGCCAGATCTGCCCGTGCAGGATCGCATACGGATTCAGCGTCAGGAAATTGAGAAAACTCGTATTCACAAACTCAATCATATACCCGAACGCATAACACAGTATCAGCACCAGCGACAGATTACGGATCGCGTATCTGCCGAATTTCCTCTCAAAATTGCTCATCGCATCTCTTCTCCATTCTTTTATCAGTCTTTTTCCGTAATCGTAACAGTTCAGCCCACGCCATTCAAGACGCCGCGCTGCCGTGTTCTCCAACGGTTCTCCTGTTTTCCTTTTCGGACAATAGCTTTATTATACCTTCTTCCCTTCGTTTGCACAGCAGAATTTCTTACCGATTTTTATAAAAAATCCATAAACGAATGGTAAAATTTGCCGATTTTCCCAGTTTTTAGGGACACAGACACGACTTTGTGGTTCTTTCGCCGATTGATTTTTACCATTTCACGCCGTATAATTTCTAAGATTTAGAATGGAATCATGAGAGAATTATTCCATTATTGATTTACAGGATTTGCAGGATTCCATATAAGAGCCCGGCTCTCTGCCTGGGGCTTTTCCGCTTTGTTTTGGAGGTTTTTTATGATTTCTAAGGATTACACGCTGGGAATTGATATCGGATCGACCACCGTCAAGATTGCTCTGCTCGATCCCTCCCACCACATCGTATTCGCCGACTACCGGCGCCACTTTGCCGATATCCGCAAGACACTCTATGATCTGCTCTCCGAGTGCTTTGCGCAGACAGGCGAAGTTATCGTGCATCCCGTGATTACCGGTTCCGGCGGCCTCACGCTCGCCCACCACCTGAATGTACTGTTCGTACAGGAAGTGATCGCCGTTTCCACCGCTCTGCAGGAGATCGCCCCCAAAACGGATGTCGCCATCGAGCTCGGCGGCGAGGACGCCAAGATCATCTATTTTGAAAACGGCAATGTCGAACAGCGTATGAACGGAATCTGTGCCGGCGGCACCGGCTCCTTTATTGACCAGATGGCCTCCCTTCTCCAGACGGACGCCTCCGGTCTGAATGAGTACGCCAAAAATTACAAATCCCTCTACACCATCGCCGCCCGCTGCGGCGTCTTTGCCAAGTCCGACATTCAGCCCCTCATCAATGAGGGCGCGACCAAGGAGGATCTCGCAGCCTCTATTTTTCAGGCTGTCGTCAATCAGACGATCTCCGGCCTTGCCTGCGGCAAGCCGATCCGCGGTCACGTCGCTTTTCTCGGCGGCCCGCTCCACTTCCTCTCCGAACTGAAAAAAGCGTTTATCCGCACCTTAAAGCTCGACGGGGAACACACGATCGAGGCCGACAATTCCCATTTGTTCGCCGCGATGGGCTCCGCCATGAACGCCAGAGAGGAAAATTTCCTGCCCCTCTCCGAGATGACAGACCGGCTCTCCGGCAAGATCCACATGGAATTCGAGGTTGAGCGCATGGAACCCCTCTTCTCCTCCGAAAAGGAGTATGAGGAATTCACCGAACGCCACGGCAAAAGCCGCGTGCGCACCGCATCCTTAAAGGATTATCACGGCAACTGCTACATGGGAATCGACGCCGGTTCCACGACGACCAAGATCGCTCTCGTCGGCGAGGACGGCTCTCTCCTGTACTCCTTCTACAGTGGAAACAGCGGCAGTCCGTTAAAGACGGCAATCCGCTCCATCAAAGAGATTGCGCAGCAGATGCCGGACGACGTCCATATCGTCCGTTCCTGCTCGACCGGCTACGGCGAGGCGCTGCTCAAGGCCGCATTCCTGCTGGACGACGGCGAAGTGGAGACGATCGCCCACTATTACGCGGCGGCGTTTTTTGATCCGAAGGTGGACTGCATTCTCGACATCGGCGGTCAGGATATGAAATGCATCCGCATCAAGAATCAGGCCGTGGACAGCGTGCTGCTCAACGAGGCCTGTTCCTCCGGCTGCGGCTCCTTTATCGAGACGTTCGCGAAGTCTCTCGACTACTCGGTGCAGGATTTTGCAAAAGCGGCCCTTTTTGCCAAAAATCCCATCGATCTGGGCACCCGCTGCACCGTATTCATGAATTCCAAGGTCAAACAGGCGCAGAAAGAAGGCGCGGAGGTCGCCGATATCTCGGCGGGGCTTGCGTATTCCGTCATCAAAAACGCGCTCTTTAAGGTCATCAAAGTCTCCGACGCCTCCGCGCTCGGTCAGAATATCGTCGTACAGGGCGGCACCTTCTACAACGACGCCGTCCTGCGCAGCTTTGAGAAAATCGCGGACTGTGAGGTCATCCGCCCCGACATCGCCGGTATCATGGGCGCGTTCGGCGCGGCTCTGATCGCCCGCGAGCGCTACGCCGCCGACTCCGCAAAGCTCCTCGCCGCGGCGCAGGCAGACGCGCAGGCGAGCGGACGCGACGCCCGCTCCCTCTCTCCGCTGGAGACCACGTATCAGACGACGATGCTCTCTTTTGAACAGATTGAAAACCTGCAGTTCGACACGAGCATGGCCAAGTGCCAGGGCTGCACCAACAACTGCCGTCTGACCATCAACCGCTTTACCGGCGGCCGCCAGTATATCTCCGGCAACAGGTGCGAGCGCGGTCTCGGCAAGACGAAAACCCAGAGCACGATTCCGAACCTCTACGCATGGAAGCAGCAGCGACTCTTCTCTTATGAGCCGCTCTCTGCCGACAAAGCCCCCCGCGGCTCGGTGGGCATTCCGCGCGTCCTCAATATGTACGAGAACTACCCGTTCTGGTTCACCTTTTTTACCAGACTGGGCTACCGGGTCATTCTCTCTCCGCCGTCCACGCACAAGCTCTATGAGTTGGGCATCGAGTCGATTCCCAGCGAATCCGAGTGCTACCCGGCCAAGCTCGCCCACGGCCATGTGATGTGGCTCATGCAGCACAACCCGGACTTTATCTTCTACCCGGCGCTCTTCTACGAGCGCAATGAAATCAAGGAGGCGGGCAACCACTACAACTGCCCGATCGTCACCTCCTATTCGGAGAACATCAAGAACAACGTCGAGGAGATCGGACGCGGAGAGGTCGTATTCCGCAATCCGTTCATGTCCTTCGCCAGCTTAAAGACCGTCTCCGAAGCGCTGGTGAAAGAATTCAGCGAGCTGCCGGAGCGCGAGATTCTGGACGCCGCTTCCGCCGCATGGGACGAACTCGCCGCTGCTCGCAGAGATGTTTCTGAAAAGGGCGAGGAGGTTCTGCGCTACATGGAGGAGAACCATGTCCGCGGCATCGTTCTCGCAGGCCGCCCGTACCACTGCGATCC
>JAUNGV010000095.1 GCA_030524225.1 Eubacteriales bacterium | reverse complement strand
GAAACATCGTTGTCGGAGACATCATTGCCAGAGACATCCAAGCCCGCCGCGGTATTCCCGGACACGTCGCCGCCCGACGCGCCGTTTGCCACATCGTCCGTTCCGGCACCGCTCTGCCCGCCTGCTTCCCCGGAACCGTCCTGCTGCGCCTGTCCTGTATTGCTCTGCGCCGCCTGCTGGGCCTGCTCGAGAAGCGCCTGCAGCGCTGCATCCTGCACCTCCGCTTCTTCTGCCGCTCCCGCCGGTTCCCACGGGTAAATCCCTTCCTGGATTCCCCGCAGCACGACGACGAAATACGGTTCCGTTTTCCAGTCCCATTCCTCGCCCGCATAGAGCGTATCCTTCCCGTAAACCGCAATTCCGCTCACTCCCGCTCCCACAAGGAGCAGCAGCAGAAACAGCGGTATTTTGCGCAATGCCCGAATCACTTTTCTCATCTATCCTCCAAACGGCGTCTGCCTCAGAAGCTGAAATACATAAACACATTTCCCGCGGAATTCGCCGCAAAATACATCGAAACCCAGAACAGCGCCGTCAACAGAAGGAGCGTGGGCGCCTTTTTCCTGGTGCGCACGATTCCCCGGTACAGAGCCGGATGGCACAGCGCCGCCGCTGCCAGAAACAGCGGCCAGTACGTCCCCAGATATCTCAGGAAATCCGTCTGGTTGACTGCCACCCCGGTTCCGAAGAACGGAAACAGCCGTGTGAAATACATCCGCAGCTCTTCCAGATCAGAAATCGCAAAGATCACCCATGTCAGCGGAATCAGAATCCAGACATGAAGGCGGCCGATCAGCGGAACCCGGTCCATCAGACGCCGGAGCGCCGTCTTCTCCCAGACAATCACCAGTCCCAGCAGCAGCCCCCAGAGCAGGAAGTTCACCGTCCCGCCGTGCCAGAGCCCCGTCACAGCCCAGACGACCATCAGATTCACGATTGTGCGCAGAATCCCTTTCCTGCTGCCTCCCATCGGAATATACAGATAATCGCGGAACCACGCGCCCAGCGTCACATGCCAGCGCCGGTAGAAATCCGCCACGCCGACCGCCGTGTAGGGATGGTCGAAGTTCAGTACGAACGGGAAACCGAGCATCAGCCCCACACCTGCCGCCATCAGGGAATAACCCCAGAAGTCAAAATAGAGCTGGAACGTATAGCCAAATGCCCCCATCCACGCCAGTGGCGTGGAGATACTCTCATAACCGATCTTGGCGATCTCATTCCAGAGGATACCGATCCGGTCCGCCAGCAGCACCTTCATGGACAGTCCCAGCGTCAGAAAGACCAGTCCGTCCTCAAACCGTGTCAGCGAGCAACGGCGCGGTTCTCTCTCATCAAATTTTCCAGCGCCATACCGCATGATCGGCCCCTGCGTCACCTGCGGGAACATCGTAAAATAGGCCGCCGCTTTCCAGAAGGACGGTCTGTTCTCTATGTCACCCCGGTAAAGATCCGCCTGATAGGAAATCATTTTGAACACATAAAAACTCAGCCCGATCGGAAGAAACGACTCGTCCACCGTCAGCGCCAGCGCCTTGCAGAGCAGCAGCGCCGCGAGATCAAGCAGAACGCCGCACGCCAGATACCGCTTCTTTTTCTTCCGAAAAAACAGATTGCCCAGCAGATAGTTGGCGACCGTCAGTGCCAGCAGTAAAATGACAAAACGCGGTTCCCCCGTGGCATAGAAGAACATGCTGCCCAGAAAGAGAATCGCATTTCGATACCTGGCCGGCGTCACATAATACACCGCCAGAAAGATGGGTAAAAATCTGAATAAAAATTCCAGCCCCGAAAAAACCATCATAATAAATACTGTTCCTAACCGTTCCATACGGGAACGCCGTCAAATGGCCGGATCCGCAGATCCGGCCGCCTTTTCTTACTCTGTATCACAGGAGCTTCAAAGCCGCCAAAAGCTTCGCAGCCCCTCCTGTTGTCGTCGCGGCTTCCTGCCACTGCTCTGCCGTCGCCCTTGCACCGCCGCGTCACTGTTCTTCCCCGGAGGATATCCCCGTTCCGGCCTCCTCAGCCGTCGAATCAGATGCCGTATTCCCGTCAGTCTCTGTGGAAGAACCTGCCCCGGAGGATGCCGTTCCTGTTCCCGCGGATCCTGTTTCCGTCTCCCCGGTCTCCGTCTCCTCACCGGATTGGGCGGTATCCGCCTGCTCCGGCACCACATCAATATTCAGATTCCGGATCTCCTCGAGTCTGGTGTCCGCCGTGTTGGCGATCCGCAGATCCGGGAATTCCGTACTCACCGCCGTATAGCCCTGCTGTGCCTTCGTGATATTCGTCACGAACTTGCTCTTCTGGCTGTTGTCCGCCTCTCTGTACTGCAGATAGTAGGAATCCGCCAGATAATACAGCGCATTCGCGTAATCGCTTCCGTCCTCCTCAGCGTCCCCGTACTGCACCGCCTTCTCAAGGTTGTCGATGGCAGACACATAATCCTGATCCTGATACGCCGTGTAGCCCGTATCGTAATACTGCGCCATCATCTGCGGGCGGATCCTCGTGTAGAGAGACTCATAGAGCGTCTTGAACTGATCGGAGGCATTGTTCTCCACCGCCGTATAATCAATCGAAGAGAACGCCTCCGAGATGGAGACGATATCCTCCGGATCCTCCAGATAGCTGGACGCCGCCTCAAACAGCGCGTCGCTGGCGCTGATCGATCCCTCCGAGCTCTGGTACTGCTCCAGCTGCTGCTGCAGCTCCTCCTGCTGGCTCGTCATCTGCTCGATCTGCTGCTCGCGCTCCTGAATCGTCGCCGTCTTGGCGTCCGACTGCTCGCTCACCACTTTCAGTTCATTCGCCGACGCCTGACGCACCGCCTGTACCCTTGCCGGAAGCACCAGAAAACCGACGATCGCCGCCCCGACCAGAAGCCCGATTCCAATATTGATCAGATTCGTCGGCAGAGAAGGGGCGTCTATTCCCGGATTCTTCGCTCCCGCAGGCTGGATGATCGTCTCGTTTCCGCTCTGGTATTTGATCACATCAGGGGCCGTCCTGCGCCCTGCCTGCGCGGCCTCCTCCGGGAGGATCTGACTCTCCACCTCTTTTAAATAGCGCAGTGTCGTCGTGTTGTTCACGTCGATCGCCCGGCATTTGAACAGCTCCTTCTGTGCCTTGCCCCACTCGGCGTTGTTGATGTACAGCAGGGCCAGCAGCTGATGGGCTCTGATAAAATGAGGGTTCAAAGAGAGCACCTTCTTGAGCTGGATCACTGCCAGATCAAGACTCCCCTGATTGCAGTACGTCAGCGCCTGATTATACTTCTTGATCGTCTGATTGATCGTCTCCAGCCTCGTCTGATTGCGCTGGATCATATTGATATAATCGTCGGCCAGATTCTTCTCCGGCGCGATATTCTTGCTGATGACCCACTCGCTCAGCGCGGCGACCACCTCTCCCATCTCATAATAAACGAGGCCGAGCAGATTCCTCGCCTCGATATTGTCCTTATTAAACCGGACGCTCTGCCGCAGGCTCACGATCGCCCCGCTCAAGTCCCGCACGCCCGCCTTATCCAGTCCCTCGTTATAGAAATAATTGGATATATGAATAATCTTCTTATAGACGGCAACATCCGCTCCGCAGTGCGGGCAGTAGTCATGCTCCGTCAACTGACATCCGCATTGATAACAGTACATATTTTCCTCCGCGCGTCTCCCCTGTCCTGCTTCCCGGCAGCCTACTTTCCGTCCTGCGGCGCGGTCTCTCCCACTCCGTTTTCCTTCGCCATCTTCACCATGACATCGGCCATATCGACAAGATCCTGATTATAAATCGCATCCGCCGCGTCTTCAATCTCCAGACTCGGATGAAATTTCTTCAATTCCTCTTCAAAATTAATCATAAATACCTCCAGACCGCCGCGCAGGGCGGTCGCTATTTCATTTTAATCTGCTCCGCAACGCAGATTCGCCGTTCTGTGTAAACAACAGCGCCGATAGTACTATGATAGCGGTCGCAAAAAGAAAAAGCAACGACTTTGTTTCGTAATATTAAGGTAGAAAATCCGTAATAAAATCCCCCCGGAGCTTCTGTTCTCCGGGAGGATTTGTGTGCGCCTTATTTCATCTCTCTCAGCTGTGCCAGACGCTCCTGCACTCCGGCCATCAGCTGCTCATACTTGTGCTGCTTCTCCTTCTCCTCGTCGATCTTGCTCTGCGGCGCTTTCGAGAGGAACCGCTCGTTCGTGAGCATCCCGCGGCTTCTCTGCAGTTCGCCCGCCAGACGCTTCTCCTCCTTCTCCAGACGCCCGATCTCCGCCTGAATATCAACGAGATCCGAGAGCGGCAGGTAGAGCGTCGCATTCGGGATCACCACCGAGACGGCGTCGTCCGCAATCCCCTCCTTCGTCTCCTGCAGCAGCACCTCGGAGGCCGAAGCCAGCGTCGCGAAGAAGAGACGTCCTTCCTCGAAAATGTGCAGCAGGGAAGGCTCCGCGCTCACCACATAGACGCTCGCCTTCTTGGACGGCGCGACATTCATCTGTGTCCGGACGTTCCGGATCCCGCGCACCGCCTCTTTGATCGTGTCGATCGCCTTCTCCTGCTCCGGGAAGCTGAACTCCTCACGGTACACCGGCCACTGCGAGATCATGATCGATTCCTCTCTGTCCTGAATCGTATCGAAAATCTCCTCCGTGATAAACGGCATATACGGATGAAGGAGCTTTAATCCTCCGATCAGCACCGTCTGCAGCGTCCAAACTGCCGCGTCGCGGCTGGCCGCAATCGCCGCCTGCTCCGTGCTTCCTGCCTGTCCGGCCGCCGCTGCATTCGCTCCGCCGTCTGTCTGTCCGGCCGCCGCGTTTTCCTTCGCGCGATAGAGTCTGGGCTTGACCATCTCGATGTACCAGTCGCAGAACTCATCCCACAGGAAATCATAGACCTTCTGCACCGCGATGCCGAGCTCGTAGCGCTCCATATTCTCCGTTACTTCTCTGACGACGTCGTTGTAGCGCGAGAGAATCCACTGATCGGCGGGCTCCAGTGCCTGGGGCATCTGCGCCCCGGCTGTCTCGCCCTCCTCCATATTCATCATGATGAAGCGCGACGCGTTCCACACCTTGTTGGCAAAGTTCCGGCTCGCCTCCACACGCTCCGTGTAGAAGCGCATGTCGTTGCCGGGCGCATTGCCGGTGATCAGCGTCAGACGCAGGGCGTCCGCCCCGTACTGCGCGATGATCTCCAGCGGATCGATACCATTGCCCAGAGACTTGCTCATCTTGCGCCCCTGCGCGTCGCGGACGAGACCGTGGAAGAGC
This sequence comes from Eubacteriales bacterium, assembly GCA_030524225.1. GTDB lineage: Bacteria > Bacillota > Clostridia > Lachnospirales > Lachnospiraceae > CAG-791. Next base: position 2,053 of record JAUNGV010000095.1, on the reverse strand, counting down.
ACCGTCTTGAACGGTCTCTCGCCCATCTGCTCGTATCCGGAGAAAATCATGCGGATGACCCAGAAAAAGATAATGTCGTAGCCCGTCACCAGCACGTCCGTCGGATAGAAGTACTTCAGATCCTCTGTCTGTTCGGGCCACCCCAGCGTCGAGAAGGGCCACAGCGCAGAGGAAAACCAGGTATCAAGCGTGTCCGGATCCTGGGTAAAGTGCGTTCCGCCGCACTTCGGGCACACAGACGGTGCATCTGCCGCCACCACGGTCTCCCCGCAGTCGTCGCAGTAATACGCCGGAATCCGGTGTCCCCACCAGAGCTGACGGGAGATACACCAGTCGCGGATGTTGTCCGTCCAGTTGTAGTACGTCTTCTCCATACGCCTGGGCACGAGCTGGATCTCGCCGTCCTGCACCGCCTTCACCGCCGGACGGATCATATCGTCCATCTTGACGAACCACTGCATTTTGATCATCGGCTCCACCGTCGTGCCGCACCGGTCGTGCGTGCCGACGTTGTGGGAGTAATCTTCGATCCGGACGAGCAGTCCCATCTCATCCAGTTCCTTCACGATCTGCCTGCGGGCCTCATACCGGTCCATGCCGCAGAACTTGCCGCCGTTCTCATTGATCGTGGCGTCGTCATTCAGAATGTTGATTTCCGACAGTTGATGGCGCTTGCCCACCTCGAAGTCGTTCGGGTCGTGAGCCGGGGTGATTTTCACAACGCCGGTTCCGAATTCCCGATCCACATACTCGTCCGCCACGATCGGAATCGCCCGGTTCACGAACGGAAGCATCACTTTGCGTCCGATCAGCTTCTGATACCGCTCGTCCTCCGGGTGCACCGCCACCGCCGTATCGCCCAGCATCGTCTCCGGACGCGTCGTCGCGAACTCCAGAAACTCCGTCTCGCTCACAGAGCCGTCCTCGTTGACCAGAGGATATTTGATATGCCAGAAGTGACCCGCCTGCTCCTCGTACTGTACCTCCGCATCGGAAATCGACGTCTTGCAGACCGGGCACCAGTTGACGATCCGGCTGCCCTTGTAGATCCATCCCTTCTTATATAAATGGCAGAACACCTCGGTGACGGCCTTGTTGCAGCCCTCGTCCATCGTGAAGCGCTCTCTGTCCCAGTCGCAGGACGCGCCCAGCTTCTTGAGCTGATTGATGATGCGTCCGCCGTACTCCTTCTTCCAGTCCCAGGCGCGCTCCAAGAAACCCTCTCTGCCCAGATCCTGCTTCGTGAGCCCTTCGCTCTTTAACTTGTCGATGATCTTGACCTCGGTGGCAATGCTCGCGTGATCCGTCCCCGGCTGCCACAGGGCGTTATAACCCTGCATTCTCTTAAAGCGGATCAGGATATCCTGCATCGTCTCGTCGAGCGCGTGTCCCATGTGAAGCTGCCCCGTGATATTCGGCGGCGGAATCACGATCGTGAACGGAGTCTTGCTGTGATCGACCTCAGCGTGGAAATACTTCTTCTCCTCCCAGTTCTGATAGATCCGGTCCTCGATTCCTCTCGGATCATACGTCTTTGCCAGTTCCTTGCGCATTATGTCCTCCTTCTGTTTGCCTCTCTTTGCCACTGCGGCGAAAAAAACACCCTCTGCCGGATCATTCCGGCAAAGGGCGTGAATCTACGCGGTACCACCTTTGTTCACTGGATCTGCCCGCTGTGCGGGACGGCTCCAGCCTCTCTTCGTCCGGTAACGGGGACGACACGGGAGAGGTTCTCTCTCCGGCTCCCAAGCGACCTTCCCTGCCTTTGTTCGTGAAACCCTCTCAGCCGCAGATCATACGCCGCCTTCAGCATCCTTGGGGGGTGACCACCTCATCCTCTGTCCTCACCCTGTATGCTCTTCTGAATGCGCCGACGCCCCGCGGGATTTCTCTCTGTCCGCTTCCGTACAGGTACTCCTCTTGTTCTCCGCCTTTTTCTGAACCCCAGTATAGCGGGAGGCAGGGGATTTGTCAACGAAACGTGGCATTTCATCACCCATATGGTAACAGTTCAGCCATCAAAAAAGGACATGGGCACAGCACCGGTTAGAAA
>JAUNGV010000094.1 GCA_030524225.1 Eubacteriales bacterium | reverse complement strand
CAAATCCTCCTTTTTCACCTATACGATCGGACAACCTTATTTCCAGACGAAGGGGACGACGCTTTTGATTCTCTGCGAAGAGGGGGAAGTGGAGTACAGCGACAAGCTGCTGGCGCAGACGCACACGGTCAAGGAAGTGATCAGCGAGGAAAAGGATCTCACCCCGGCGAATCTGATGGCGCTCAACGCAAAGCACCATCCGGAGCGGGTGCTGATCGAGTATAACGGGATGTGGAATTACAAGGAGCTGCGTCTGCCGCATGCATGGCGGCTCGAGCAGCAGATCACGACGATCGACGCATCGACGTTTTCCATGTATTTTTCGAACATGAAGTCCCTTCTTGCGGAGCAGATCCGCAATTCGGAACTGATCATGTTCAACCGCTGCGATAATCTGGAGGAGAAAACGCTCCACACCTATAAGCGCAATGTCAAAGCCATCAACCAGCAGGCGGAGATTATTTTCGAGGACGCAAACGGAGAGGTTGATGTGACGATGGAGGAGGATCTGCCTTTTGATCTGCATGCTGATCCGATCCGGCTGGAAGGTCTTTCCTATGGTATCTGGTATCTCGATGCCATGGAGCACCCGGACCGCTATGTGGGCAAGACGGTCTCCTATACGGGCATGGTGCTGCGTCCCCATGATTTTCCGAAGGGATATTTCGTGCCGGGGCGGATGGCGATGACGTGCTGTGCAAACGATATGACGTTTCTGGGCTACGCCTGCCGCGCCGGAGAGGCTGACTCGCTGAAAGAGCGTCAGTGGGTGAAAGTGACGGCCAAGGTCGCCAAGGAAGAGTTCGAGGCTTACGGCGGAGAGGGCGTAGTGCTTGACGCCGTGCAGGTGGAGGAGGCGTCTGAACCGGAGCACGCAGTGATCGATTTTTCGGCTCCGCAGTAAAAAAGACCTTGACACACAGGGGAGCTTCTTCTAAAATAACATCGTATGCGTCATCAAGACGTCCGTGTCCGGACTTGGTGCACATCGACCCCTAACGAATACCGAGTGACGATGGAGGAATGAGAGAATGGCAAACATCAAATCTGCCAAGAAGAGAGTAATCACGAGCGCAAAGAAGGCGGAAGCAAATAAAGCTGTCAAGTCCGGCGTAAAGACCGCAATCAAGAAGGTGCGCGAGGCAGTAGAGGCAAATGATAAGGCAGCAGCGGTAAGCGCGCTGTTGGCGGCAACCGAGACGATCGACAAGGCGGCGAGCAAGGGCGTTCTTCACAAGAACAACGCATCCAGAAAGGTATCCCGTCTGGCAACGGCTGTCAGCAAGATGCAGTAAGAACAATCGGTTGAGTTCTGTCTTTCGGGTTCTTCCGGTCTGCAGATGCAGGCGGGAGATGGCAAAGCAGGACGGCAGATTGGCGAATGGTGATACAATGATGGCTAAATGGCAGGAGGCAGAGCCGCCTGCCGCCGTCAGGAAATACAGAAGACAGGATTTCCCAACCCTCTTACGGAAATCCTGTTTTTTTGGTAGAAAAGGAATCGGAGAGTTATGACGGAAGAACAGCAGAAGCATATCCGCAATTTTTGTATTGTGGCTCATATTGATCACGGGAAATCGACGCTGGCGGACCGGATGATTGAGAAAACCGGACTGCTCACGAGCCGTGAGATGCAGAATCAGGTGCTGGATAATATGGACCTCGAACGGGAGAGAGGCATCACGATCAAGTCGCAGGCGGTGCGTCTCGTCTATACGGCGAAAAACGGCGAGGAGTACATCTTTAACCTGATTGACACGCCCGGCCATGTGGACTTTACCTATGAAGTGAGCCGTTCGCTGGCGGCCTGCGACGGAGCGATCCTCGTGGTGGATGCGACGCAGGGCATTGAGGCGCAGACGCTGGCGAATGTGTATCTGGCGCTGGATCACGATCTCGACGTATTTCCGGTGATCAACAAGATCGATCTGCCGAGCGCGCAGCCGGAGGAGGTCAGGAGAGAGATCGAGGACGTGATCGGGCTGGACGCGGAGGATGCGCCGCTGATCTCGGCCAAGATGGGAACCGGGATCGAGGATGTGCTGGAGGCGGTGGCGGCTAAGATCCCGGCGCCTACGGGAGATCCGGACGCGCCGCTCAAGGCGTTGATTTTTGATTCTCTCTACGACTCTTACAAGGGCGTGATTGTGTTCTGCCGCGTGCGGGACGGTGTGATCCGGCGCGGACAGAAGGTGAGAATGATGGCGACGGGCGCGGTGGAGGAGGTTGTCGAGGTAGGTTATTTCGGACCGGGGCGCTTTATCCCCTGCGAGGAGCTGGCGGCGGGCATGGTCGGCTACTTCACGGCTTCGATCAAGAATATTCAGGAGACCCGTGTGGGCGATACGGTCACGGACGCGCAGAATCCCTGTGCGGAGCCGCTGCCGGGCTATAAGAAGGCGCAGCCCATGGTTTACTGCGGTCTCTATCCCGCGGACGCGGCGAAGTATTCCGATCTGCGGGAGGCGTTGGAAAAGCTGCAGCTCAATGATGCGGCGCTCTTTTACGAGCCGGAGACGTCGATTGCGCTGGGCTTCGGATTCCGCTGCGGTTTTCTGGGGCTGCTCCATATGGAAGTGGTGCAGGAGCGTCTGGAGAGAGAGTACGGCCTTGATCTGATCGCGACTGCGCCGGGCGTTATCTACAAAGTGTTCAAGACGGACGGGACGATGATTGAGCTGACGAATCCCTCTAATCTGCCGGATCCCTCGCAGATCGAGCACATGGAGGAGCCGATCGTCAACGCGGAGGTGATGGTGACGACGGAGTACATCGGGCCGATCATGCAGCTGTGTCAGGAGAGGCGCGGACGCTATATCAGCACCGAGTACATTGAGAAAACGCGGGCGATTCTCAAATACGAGCTGCCGCTGAACGAGATCATTTATGATTTCTTCGATGCGCTCAAATCCCGTTCGAAGGGATACGCCTCCTTCGACTACGAGCTTAAGGGATACGAGACTTCGGAGCTCGTCAAGCTCGACATCCTCGTCAACAAAGAGGAGGTGGACGCCCTCTCCTTTATCGTCCATGCGCAGGGGGCTTACGAGAGAGGCCGCAAGATGTGCGAGAAGCTGAAAGAGGAGATTCCGCGCCAGCTCTTCGAGATTCCGATTCAGGCGGCTGTGGGAGGACGTATCATCGCCAGAGAGACGGTCAGGGCGATGAGAAAAGACGTGCTCGCAAAGTGCTACGGCGGCGATATTTCGAGAAAGAAGAAGCTTCTCGAAAAGCAGAAGGAAGGCAAGAAGCGGATGCAGATGGTCGGAAGCGTCGAGATCCCGAAGGAAGCCTTCATGAATGTCTTAAAGCTGGACAGTCCGGATTAGAGAGACGGTCCCGGCAGGAAGAAAGAAATGACTGAAAGAATAAGAGAAAAGAGGGAGAGCGGGGAGATGCGTCCGCTCTCTTTGTATCTGCACATCCCCTTCTGCATCCGGAAGTGCCTGTACTGCGACTTCCTCTCGGGGCCGGGAACGCCGGAGGCGCAGGAGAGTTATGTGCGCGCTCTCTGCCGTGAGATAGAGCGGCGCGCGGCGGACGGGATCTGCGGAGATATATCCGGCTGTGCGGCTGGCGGGAGCGTTGGTGGAGATCGCGGGCCTGATTGTGTACCGGGCGGGGATTTTGGCGGAGATCGCGGGTCTGGTTGTGTACCGGGCGGGGATTTTGGCAACGTTCGCAGGCTTGATCGTTCGCTGGGCGGGAGTCTGGGCGGCGATCTGCGCAGACGTCCGGTGGACACTGTCTTTTTCGGCGGGGGGACGCCCTCCCTGCTGACGGCGGGTCAGATGGAGCGGATTATGGAGACGCTGCGCGCCTCCTTCCGGATCCGGGAGGACGCAGAAATTACGGCGGAGGCCAATCCCGGCACGGTGGACAGGGAAAAACTGCGCGCCTTCCGGGCGTGCGGGATTAACCGTCTCTCTCTCGGCGTGCAGTCCCTGTGTGACGGGGAACTGCGGGCGCTCGGCCGGATCCATACGGCGGAGCAGGCGCGGGAGGCCTATGCGCTGGCGCGGGAGTGCGGCTTTTCCAATGTGAATGTGGATGTGATGGCGGCGTTGCCGGGACAGTCGGCGGTCTCCTATGAGCGGACGCTGAAGGAGATCTGTGGCTGGGAGCCGGAGCATATCTCGGCCTACAGTCTGATTGTGGAGGAGGGAACGCCTTTTTACACGATGGATCTGGCGCTGCCGGATGAGGACGAGGAGCGCCGGATGTATCACCGGACGAAGGAATTGCTGGCGCTGTGTGGGTATACGCGGTACGAGATCTCGAATTACGCGAAGCCGGGACGGGAGTGCCGCCACAATGTGGGATACTGGACGGGACACGACTATCTGGGACTGGGACTGGGGGCCTCGTCCCTGCTCAGCCATACGCGGCTGCGCGCCACGGCGGATGCGGGAGAATATGCGGCACAGGACGGGTACGAGGAGATTCACAGGCTCTCTTTACAGGAGCGGATGGAGGAATTCATGTTCCTGGGACTGCGCCTGACGGCGGGGATCCCGGAGGCGGAGTTCGCGGAGCGTTTCGGACGCCGGATCGATGAGATTTATGGGAAGCAGCTGGAGCGCCATGCCGCGCAGGGACTGCTCGTGCGCGAAGATGGGAGAATTCGCCTGACAGACCGGGGGCTGGATGTCAGCAATTACGTGATGGCGGACTATCTGCTGGATTCGTGAAGCCGCCTCCCACTTTTGGCCGCAGAGGAAGTGCGGCGCGAAATCAGGGAGCTACGCCGGATCATGGGCAAAAGGCAGCCGCGAAGCGGCGAAGAGCGCGGCAGTGTGGTTTTGCAAATGGCGTGGGCTGAACTGTTGCATTGTTCCGGAAATTTCCGGAATTAGCGGTTGACGTACCCCGTATGCGGCGGATAAAATAAAAAAGTGCGCTGCGCGGCAAATTGAAGCCGACGGCGCGGTTTTCCGCATACGGAACCGCAGCTAACGGGACAAGACCGGAAATGGTCCGCAGGCGGAGAGAAGCATCTGGGAAACTGTAAGGAAGGGGAAGGAACATTGGAGAGAACAGCGGGAAAGAGTAAAGGTTGGAGCAAGGCGGCAGCGCTGCTCGGTATACTGGCGGCTATGGTGCTGGCGGTGTTTTTGCCGGGAGCGAAGATGGATACGCAGGCGGCGCAGGCCAGAGGAATCGACGTTTCCGAGTACCAGGGAGCGATCGACTGGCAGGCGGTGAAGAACAGCGGCGTCACCTTCGCCATGATTCGCGTGGGAAATACGGCATACGGCATAGATACTTATTTTCCGCAGAATATGATCGGCGCGAATGCGGCCGGTCTGCGGGTGGGCTGCTATGTTTACACCTATGCGACGAACGTGGCGGAGGCGATTCAGGAGGCGCAGTTCGTGCTGGCTGCGGTGGCTCCGTATACGGTTTCCTTCCCGATCGCGATCGATATTGAGGACGAGGTGCATAAGGGGCTGACGGCGGCGGAGCAGGCGGATATCGTCAACGCCTTCTGCGCGACGATTTACAACGCGGGCTACACGCCGATGGTTTATGCGTCCCGCAACTGGTTCCTGACGAGGATGGGCCCGGTGCTCTGGGATCACTGGGTGGCGCAGTACAACTCTTACTGCGATTATCCGGGAGCTTATACGATGTGGCAGTCGACGAGCAGCGGCAGCGTGCCGGGCATTGCAGGGCGCGTCGATATCGACTATCTGTTCAAGGACTATTTCTCGCTGATTATCTCGGACGGCTTCACGACGAGAAACGGCAATACCTATTATTACAAGAATTACAAGCAGCAGGTCGGTCTGCAGACGGTGGACAACAAGCTCTATTTCTTCGACGCGACCGGGGCGATGTACAAAGGATGGCTCGGCGCAGGGGCGGCGAAGTACTACTTTACGGCGGACGGCTCCGCGGCGATCGGATGGCAGACGATCGAGAATGCGCGCTATTATTTCGGTGCGAACGGTCTGGCGACGGTGGACGGCGCGAACTATCTGTTTGATGCGAACGGTGTGATGACGACCGGATGGTTTAACAACAACGGTGCGATGACGTACTTCGGAGCGGACGGCAAGATGGTATTCGGCCTGCAGACGATCGATGGCGCGACGTACTACTTTAACGAGTCCGGCGCGATGAGCGTTGGTCTGATCAGTACGCCGACCGGTGTTCACTACTTCGGAGCGGACGGCAGGATGGCGACGGGACTTGTGACGACGCCTGACGGATCGACGTATGACTTTGACGGAGCCGGCAATATGCTGACCGGATGGCAGCTGATCGGCACCGGTTACTATTACTTCGGAGCGGACGGCAGGATGGTGACGAACCAGACGTTCCTCGACAATGCGGGAATTCCGGTGACGGTGGACGCGACGGGTCTGATGATCGATCCGGCGGGTTACGCGCCGCAGTAGGAACCTGACCGGAGAACGGGAAAGGGCTCGGGATATGATCAGTATTATCGTTCCCGTGTACAGAGCGGAACAGTATATCGAACAGACAATTGAAACAGTGGTGCGGCAGACGTACCGGGACTGGGAGCTGCTGCTGGTGGATGACTGCTCGCCGGATCATAGCGCCGCGGTCATCGAAGCGGCGATTGCGCGGTATGAGGCGCAGAAGAGAGAGCAGGCGCAGCAAAAGAGCGGAGGCAGTGGAAACACTGTCTCCGCTTCTCTTGCCTACGGCGCTTCCGGACAGATCCGTCTGATCAGGAAACAGGTGAACGAGGGAGCGGCGCGGGCCAGAAATACAGGGCTGGAGCAGGCGAGGGGGCGTTATATCGCGTTTCTGGATGCGGATGATCTCTGGGATCCGGAGAAGCTGGAAAAAGAAATGCGCTTTATGCGGGAGAATGATGCGGGATTTGTCTATACCTCCTATCAGTTCGGAGATGAGAACGGAGTTCCGACTGGAAAAGTGGCCCGGGCGCGCAGAGTTCTCTCCTACCGGGAGGCGCTTGCACAGACTATTATATTCACTTCAACGGTTCTGATTGATACGGAAAAGATCGGCAGAGAGCTGATCAGAATGCCGGAGATTGCCTCCGAAGACACGGCGACATGGTGGAGAATACTGCAGAGCGGGGTGTGCGCCTGCGGACTGGACGAGCCGCTGGCCATCTACCGGCGTCCGCCGCGCTCTCTCTCCTCCAATAAGGGGAAAGCGGTGCGGCGGATCTGGGGGCTCTACCGGCAGATCGCGGGGCTTGGCAGAGCGGCTTCGCTCTTTTACCTCGTGCAGTGGGCGTGGCACGCGACGATGCGGCGCGTGGTGAGCGATTCACTCCGGAAAATATTTTATTCTTTATCGGAATATTTCTCGTCGCAGTATTTGCAGCGGTAAATCTCTCTTTTTTCATCGGAGAGATAGAAGACCTGCGGCAGTTCCTGCTCGATGGAGGAGATGCAGCGGGGATTCCGGCAGCGGATGACGCCGCGGATCTCTCTGGGCATGGTGAGCATCTTTTTCTCGACGATTTCTCCGTTTTTGATGACGTTGACGGTGATGCTGTGGTCGATGAAGGCGAGGACGTCGAGATCGAGGGTGTTGATGTCGCACTCGACCTTGAGGATATCCTTCTTGCCCATAGCGCCGCTGCGGGCGTTCTTGATGATGGCGACAGGGCAGTCGAGCTTATCGAGACCGAGATGGTGATAGATGGACATGGCCTTGCCGGCCTGAATGTGATCGAGTACGAAGCCTTCTTCTATTTTTCCAACGTTAAGCATGATAATCTCCATTCCGGAGCGTTTTACGCGGCGGGGCGACGCAAATTGGATATTTGCGTCTGCCATGTTATAGCAAAATCTTTGATTTTGCGTTGTGATTTGTGACGCTCCGACACAAATCCC
>JAUNGV010000093.1 GCA_030524225.1 Eubacteriales bacterium | reverse complement strand
ACGCTGCTACGCAACTTTCTGCGTTTCGCGCAGAAGAGGCGATAAATTATCGTTTATTTTTGCAATATTACTAATTTTACTATCGAAACCTTCAATTATTTTCACAGCGCGCTTCTGTTCTTCAATATCTGGTAAATCAAGTTCTATAGAATAAATTTCATATCTGTCAGTTGAAGGAATAGCCGATCCGCTATTCATACTATTTATATCGTAAGTTAAAAATTTATAATAAGCCCATTTAATATTCAGCAATTCCGGATGTAAATTGAGTGCAAAAAATGCCGTATCAATAATAGAAAATGGAACAGCCGAAAAATGTACTCCTCGATATGCACCTTTACGTCCTAGAATAAACGAAGGTGCCTTGCAAAGCGGTGGAAGATCACTTGTTCCAATTTGTCCATTCGTTCCAAATACTGGGTGCTTCCCATTTATTTTTGCCTTGTCTGATACAGGCTTTCCATATTCGAGGGAGATCAAATCACCCCATTTATACCTCATACCCAATCGCCCCCAATCTCTCCCGGATCTCTTTTTCCAGTTCATGGGATTTTTGGAAGAGTTCGGACAACTCCCCGGTCAACCGGCTCATTTTCTCCTCGAATGGTTCTCCGTCATCCTCCTGCTCTTCGATTCCCACATAGCGGCCGGGCGTCAGGATATAATCCTGCTTGGCGATCTCCTCCGTGGAAACTGCCGCGCAGAATCCTTTTACATCCTCCAGTCTCCCCTCTGTAAACGCATCATAAGCAGACGCGAGCTTCTGAATATCTTCTTCACTCAGTTCCCGAAGCTTTCTGCTGACCATCGTCCCCATCTTCCGGGCGTCAATAAACAATGTTTTACCAGCTTGCTTCTTCTGCTTATTCAGGAACCACAGGGAAACCGGAATCTGTGTCGTATAGAAAAGCTGTGTCGGCATGGCGACAATACACTCCACCAGATCCGCATTGATAATATTTTTTCGGATTTCACCTTCTCCGCCGGACTGAGAGGACAGAGATCCGTTTGCCAGCACCATACCGATTCTTCCGGCGGGAGCCAGATGATAAATCATATGCTGCAGCCATGCAAAGTTGGCGTTCCCCGCAGGAGGCATGCCGTATTGCCAGCGCACATCTTCTTTGAGCTGATCCGCTCCCCAGTCAGACAGATTAAAGGGCGGATTCGCAAGTATAGTCTCTGCCCGCATAGTCGGATGGCGATCATCGAGAAAAGTGTCTGCCGCATAGCTCCCCAGATCCGGCTCGATCCCGCGAATGGCCAGATTCATCTGTGCCATTTTCCATGTAGTGGGATTGGAATCCTGCCCGTAAATGGAGATGTCATTGAGATTCCCGCTGTGATTCTCCACAAATTTAGCCGACTGTACAAACATCCCGCCGCTACCGCAGCACGGATCGTAAACCCGTCCTTTATAGGGCTTCAGAATTTCCACCAGAGTACGCACCACACAGGACGGCGTAAAAAACTCGCCGCCGCGCTTGCCTTCCTGCTCCGCAAACATAGAGAGGCAGTATTCATACGTTCTCCCGAGAATATCCTTTTCACTGCCATGTTCGATCATTTGAATATTGGTAAACAGATCCACCACATCACCCAGTCGGCGCTTATCCAGCTCAGGACGGGCGAAATTCTTCGGAAGAATGTCTTTCAGACGCCTGTTTTCTTTCTCGATCGCCCGCATGGCGTCGTCAATTGCTGTTCCTATCTCCGGAGTATGCGCTTTTGCCGCAATTTCCTTCCATCTGGCGCCTGCCGGAACAAAGAAAATCCCCTCCGACGTGTACTCATCCCGATCTTCCTCAAAACCATCGCCTTCGTCCAGCAATTCCTTGTATTTATCATCAAAACGATCGGAAATATATTTGAGAAAGATCAGCCCCAGTACCACGTTTTTATATTCACTGGCGTCCATATTTCCCCGCAGCACACACGCTGCATCCCATATTTGTTTCTCAAAACCGATATTAGCCGTATTGGTATCAGGCATTTTCTATTTCCTCCTCATCAGGCGGCCATCTGTGAATACAGTATACCATACCCTCTCACATCTCCCTCGTCTGTTCCTTCAGCCACGTCCTCTCCTCCTCATCAAGCAGCGGCGCGATCTCCTGATAGACGCGGGCGTGGTAGTCGTTCAGCCGTTTTCTGTCCGTCTCATTCAGATACCGCGGATCAAGAAGCGTCCGGTCCAGTGGAACAAAGGTCAGCGGTTCAAAGCCATAAAATATCCCGTCTCCCGTCGCCATCTTCTCCGTGCAGAGCAGGATCGTCTCTATGCGAATGCCGTATTCTCCCTCCACATAGACGCCGGGCTCGTCGGAGACGATCATCCCCGGCACGATCGCCGTTTCGTCTTCTGCGCGGTTCTTCGTCGCCCGCCACCGGATGCTCTGGGGCCCCTCGTGAACGTTCAGCACATACCCGATTCCGTGACCGGTGCCGCACTTGTAGTCCGAACCGATCTGCCAGAGCGGCTCCCTGCAGAGAATATCGAGATTCCTACCGGTACAGCCCTCCATAAACACCGCGTTCAGCAGCGCAAGGTTTCCAGTCGCGGTAAGCGTATAGTGTCGGCGCATCTGCTCCGTCACCGGCCCGAGAGCCGTCGTCCGTGTCACGTCCGTCGTCCCCGTCAGATACTGTCCGCCTGAATCCACGAGGAGCATTCCCTCCGGCTTTAAGACGGCGCAGTTCTCCTTTGTCGCCGTGTAGTGCATCATCGCCGCATTTGCGCCGTACGCCGAGATCGTCGGGAAGGAGAGCTCCAGATACCCCGGCAGCTGCGCCCGCAGGCCGTCGAGATAGTCGGAGGCCGTCACCTCCGTCATTCCCTGCGCGCCGCTCTTCATCTGCCTCTCCAACCAGTACAGGAAGCGGCAAATCGCCGCGGAATCCTGCCGGTACGTCTCCTTCAGATTCCGGATTTCCGTCTCATTTTTGATCGCCTTGGGGAGCGAGAGCGGGCTTGCCCCTTCCATCAGATTCAGATCCCGTGTCATATCCTGCGCAATACGCCTCTCGCCAGCACTCCTTCGGTCAGCACAGCTGCCTCCGAACTTATCTTCTCCGACGACAGGCTTCCCGCACTCGCCGTTCTCCATTTCCTGCACACTGTGCAGCGTCGCGAGCCGCCTCTGCGCCGCATCCCGCACCGCGCAGCCCGTCTGCGCCGGGTCAAGGAGAACCGGCCCCTCCAATTCCTGCTTCTCCAGAAAGTCGATGAAGGATTCATAGGGCCGCAGCTGCAGTCCCACGCCCTGCGCGTATTCGCGCACCTCCTCCGTCACTTCCGCCTCCTGCACGAACAGCACGGCTTCCTCCATGGAAAAGTATCCGTATGCGAGCGCCACCGGATTGCATTCGATATCGCCGCCCCGCAGATTCGTCAGCCACATCAGCTCGTCCAGCTTTCCGCTCAGATAGCAGAACGCGCCTCTCTTCTCCAGTTCCCCGCGCAGCGCGGCGAGCTTGTCCGCAAAAGAACGCCCCGCGCTCTCCTCCGGCAGGACGAACATCGGATGGCACGGCAGAGCGGGCCGCTCCTCCCAGATCCGGTCCGCAAGGAAGTCCGAGGTCCGCAGCGTGATCTCCTTACCCGCCTTCATTGCAGCCTCCTCCAGCTCCCGTGCCTCCTGCACTGTCACGCAGCGTCCGTCGAAGCCGAGACACATCCCGCTCTCCATCCGCTGCGCCAGAAACTGGGGAATCGTGGGCACGCCGGGCTCTCCCATTTTGTAGAGCGCCGCTCCTGAGCCCTCCAGCTCTTTCTGCGCCTGGATCCAGTAGCGCCCGTCCGTCCACAGTCCCGCGAAGTCCTCCCCGATCACGAGACTGCCGTTCGATCCGGAGAAACCGCACAGATACTCCCGGACGCAGAAGTAAGCCGCCACATACTCCGAGTGGTGATAGTCCGCCGTCGTCACCAGATAGTAATCAATACCCGCCGCACGCATCTGCGCGCACAGCGCCTCAATCCGCTTCGCTGTATTTTTCACTGCAACTTCCATTCCGAAACCTCCATTCCGAAATCTTACTCACTCCATACTTGACTCACTGTTCAGAACAATTCGAACGTCTCTCACGGAGCACACGCGAACAGGCCGCAGGCGTTCTCTATCATCAAAAGCGATTTTTGATGGATGCTGCATCATTCTCCTGAGTGTTCGGAACTATTACAAATTTTACTGTATTTCCCGCCTTTTTGCCACTCAAAAAGGCGGCACAATCGCCTCCGCCATCATGCCGCCTCTTTTTCATTATGCTGTTCTCCGGCGTGTCTGCCTGACATCGCCCCGGAAGCGTCTCCGACGCTTCCCCGCAACCCTCACGGGTTGCGTTCTACCTGTCCTCCAGTGCCCGGTACGCTCTCTCCTCTGCGATCGCCTTGTACGCGGGACGGATGATCTTGGAATTGTTGGCCAGCTCCTCCATCCGGTGCGCGCTCCAGCCGACGATTCTCGCCATCGCGAAGATCGGGGTGTACAGCTCCATCGGCAGCCCCATCATCTGATAGACGAAGCCGGAATAGAAGTCCACGTTCACCGATACGCCCTTGTACATCGTGCGGTCGCCCGCGATGATCTGCGGCGCGAGCCGCTCCACGAGCGCATAGAGATTGAATTCATTGTGCAGTCCCTTCTCCTCGGAGAGACGCTCCACATAGGAGCGGAACAGCACCGCACGCGGGTCGGACTTGGAATACACGGCGTGTCCGACGCCGTAGATCAGTCCCGCATGGTCGAACGCCTCCTTGTTCAGGAGCTTTCTCAGATAATCCGCGACCGCTTCCTCATCCGTCCAGTCGGATACCGACGCCTTCATATCCTCAAACATCCGGACGACCTTGATATTCGCTCCGCCGTGCCGCGGTCCTTTCAGAGAACCGAGGGACGCCGCCATCACCGAATACGTGTCCGTCATCGTCGAACTCACGACATGCGTCGTGAAGGTCGAGTTATTGCCTCCGCCGTGATCCATGTGCAGGATCAGCGCCAGATCGAGAATCCGCGCCTCCAGCTGCGTGTACTGGGAATCCGCCCGCAGCACATGGAGAATATTCTCCGCAGTGGAGCCAGAGGACAGCGGCGGGTGAATGAACAGGCTGTTCCCGTCATGATAATGAGAATACGCCTGATAGCCGTAAATAGAAAGAAGCGGGAAAAGGCTGATGAGCTGCATACACTGCCGCAGCACATTCGGCAGCGATGTATCGTCCGCCCTGTCGTCATACGAGTAGAGCGTCAGAACGCTGCGCGCCAGCGTGTTCATCATGTCTTTGCTCGGTGCTTTCATAATAATGTCCCGCACAAAACTGGTGGGCAGGCTCCGGTAGAAAATCAACAGATCCGTAAATTTCTGCAGTTCCTCCTTTGTCGGCAGCTCGCCGAAGAGAAGCAGGTAGGTGATCTCCTCGAACCCGAAACGCTGATCCGAGACGCATCCCTTCACAAGATCCTCCACATCGTATCCGCGGTAGAAGAGCTTGCCGTAATCCGGCACTGATTTGCCGTCCACAATCTTGGACGCACGGACATCTGAAATATACGTCAGACCGGCCAGAACGCCCTTTCCGTTCACATCACGCAGACCTCTTTTGACATCATATTTCGCAAAGAGCTCCGGATCCATCAGATCCGCCTGCGTCGCCTTCTCCGCCAGTGCCAGAATATCCGGTGTAATTTCCGAGTATACGTTTACATTCGTCTCTTCCAAATAGTATCCCTCCTTTATTTTCCTATCGGCAGAACTCCTTATCCGCCTTTCTGATGCTGATGAGATAATAAACAATCATCAGCGTAAAAGCCACGACGACGACCACGTCCGTCACCCATGTCGTTACGAAAAAGGGCTCGATCAGCCCCCACAGCCCGGCTGCAATCGTCACCACGGCCACCACCATAGTGCGCACAAACATGAAGCGGACAAAGCCTTCCTTATCCTTGATCTGCTTCACATCCCTGTTCTGATTCATCATAATACTCTTGGTGATCTTCTTCTGCGTCTTTAACAGAATCGCCGCATAGAGAATATACACCCCTGCCAGCAGGACGAATATACTGAAAAAATCAATCTCCATTTGATTTTCTTCTCACCTCCTACAATCCGAGGAAACGACGCACCTGCGCCTCCATCTCGTCTTTGCCGCAGACCGTGGTATGCCGGACCTGCGCGCCGCGCAGACTCTCCACCGCCTCCGGAACCGCCACATCCGCAATCGCGGACAGTCTATCCGCCAGATCCAGATCCGGAATCTCCTCATACTTTCCGAGTGCTTTCATCACGGAGCCCTCGAACTTAAACGGACTCGCCGTCGAGGCGATCACGCTGACCGTCTCATCTTTCGTGTCCTTCCGGTACGTCTCATAGACATGACGCGCCACCGCGGTGTGCGGATCGATCACATAACCGGTATCCTCGTACAGTTCCCGGATCGCCTGTGCCGTCTCCTCCTCCGTCGCATATCCGCCGACAAAGAGCCCGAGCTTCTCCCGCATCTGCGGCGTGATCTCATAGACGCCCTTTTCGGAGAGATCCTTCATCAGCGCAGCGTCCTTGGCCGCATCGTCCCCCGCGATGTGATAAATCAGACGCTCCAAGTTGCTGGAAATCAGGATATCCATCGACGGAGAGCTCGTGAGCATGAACTCCCGGTTTCTGTCGTACTCCCCGGTCTGGAAGAAATCATAGAGCACCTTGTTGGAATTGGACGCACAGATCAGTCTGTGCACCGGCACTCCCATCAGTCCCGCATAATACGCCGCCAGAATGTTGCCGAAATTACCGGTCGGCACGACGAAATTGACTGCGTCGCCATCCGCGATCCTCTCCTCCTTCAGAAGGCGGGAATACGCGTAGCAGTAGTACACAATCTGCGGCACGAGCCGTCCGATGTTGATCGAGTTGGCCGAGGAGAACTGATAGCCCTTCTTCGCCATCTCTTCCTTCATCGCGCTGTCGGTAAAGATCTTCTTGACACCTGTCTGCGCGTCGTCGAAATTGCCGTGAATTCCGATCACGCAGGTGTTGTCGCCCTGCTGGGTGACCATCTGGCGCTCCTGAATCGGAGAGACGCCGTTTTTCGGATAAAAGACGATGATCTTCGTCCCCTCGACGCCGGCAAATCCCGCCAGAGCCGCCTTGCCGGTATCTCCGCTCGTCGCGGTCAGAATGACGATTTCCTTCTCCTCGTGATTTTTCCTAGCCGCCGTAATCATCAGATGCGGCAGAATGGAGAGCGCCATATCCTTAAACGCAATCGTCGGGCCATGGAACAGTTCCATATAATAGGCGCCGTCCGCCTCCGCAAACGGAACGATCTCCTCCGTATCGAATTTGGAATCGTAGGCTCTCGCGATACAGTCGCGCAGCTCCTCTTCCGTATAATCAGTCAGCATCAGCTTCATGACCTCGTAGGCCACCTCCTGATACGACATCCGGGCCAACTCCGCAAAGGAACGATCCAGCTTCGGAACCGACGTGGGAACAAAAAGTCCTCCATCTTCCGAGAGTCCCTGTAAAATAGCCTGTGACGCCTTAATCGGCGCAGCATCGCTTCTCGTGCTTCTGTAAAGTATCTCCATTGCCTTCTATTCCTTTCCGTTCTTCCTGTGATTCCTTCCGAAAATACCGACTGTTGCTGAAAAAGATGTGCGATTGTGTTCTCTGTGAGGTTACCGGAACTGACCGCCGCATTCCTCCTGCGCGTCCCGCTTCCTGACCGCAGGGCAAAGCGCACAGACACTTCCGGAATCTTTTCCGGCCGCGCGCCGCATGGAAAATCCGACGATTTTATTAGTATAACACAAAACTGTACCGTTCGGCAAATACTTCTGTCTCTCCCGCACAAACATATGTAACAGTTCAGCCATCAAAAAAGGACATGGGCACAGCACCGGTTAGAAAATAGC
>JAUNGV010000016.1 GCA_030524225.1 Eubacteriales bacterium | reverse complement strand
GTGTCCACGCCCTGCTCTATTCGGCACACCTAAAATTCGGCCGTGAATAGTAACGTTACAGCCGCAGTGAGGAAAGGCTGATCATTGACAAATTCCCTCTCAAGTGATACAAGTAATGGCAGCAGAAAAGGCGGACGCCCTGAGGGCCGCCCGCTTTCCGAAAGGAGCCGCTATGGATTGGACACTCGACGAGCGCACTCAGTTTGAAACCATTCTCCGGGGATGGGCAGACACAAAAGAAGCTCTTCAAATGAAGAGCTTCCTTCAGCACGGTCAGATCAGCACCTATGATCACTGCGTCTGCGTGGCGCGGATGAGTTTTCTTTTAAACCGCCGTTTTGCTCTCGGTGCGGATGAGGAGAGCATGGTGCGCGGCGCGTTCCTTCACGATTTCTATCTCTACGACTGGCATGACTGCACGCAGAGGGCCGGCCGCTGGCACGGCTTCCGCCATCCCGCCATTGCGCTGGCAAACGCGGAACGTCTCTATCCTCTCAATGCAAAGGAGCGAGACATCATCCGCAGTCATATGTGGCCCCTCACGTTCCTGCACTGGCCGCATTCCAGAGAAGCGCTGCTCGTCTGCCTCGCGGACAAGATCTGCTCCACGAGGGAAACGCTGCTGTGCCGCCGCGTCACGGTGCGCCCCGCAGGTTTCTGATTCCCGTCTCCGGTATGCGCGTTTGTTTGCCTCACTTTACTATGCCGCTCTCATACACCACTCTGCCGCCCACCATCGTCATTGCAACGCGGCAGTCCCGGATCTGTTCATACGGCACAGAGAACAGATCCCTGTCAATCACCACAAGATCCGCATACTTTCCTGCCTCGAGCGAACCGATCTCATCCTGACGGCTGTACACCTGCGCCGCACCATATGTATAGGCGCGCAGTGTCTGCGCCATTGTAAGCGCCTCCTGCGGATTGCGGCTCGCCTCTCTCCCGTCAAAATGTCTGCGCGTCACCGCCGCATAAATCGTATCAAACGGCGAGAGCGAAACCACCGGATAATCCGTTCCGATCGCGAGCCGTCCCGTCTCCTCCAAAAGAGTCCGCATGACCCACTCGTACTGCACTCTGTGCGCCCCGACCCGCTCGATTTCTCCATCCTCATCCAGCAGCAGATGCATGGGCTGCATGGACGGAATCACCTCCAGCTCCCTGAAACGGGCAATATCGTCCGGATGCAGGATTTCAATATGTTCGATCGCGTTGGGCAGTCCCTTTTTGCCGTTTGCCTTCACTGAGGCCTCAAAGGCGTTGAGCGCCATGCGCACCGAACCATCCGCAATACAGTGCAGCCGGACCGGAAGTCCCTCCCGGTTTGCCTCGGTAATCCACGCGTTCAGCTCCTCCTGCGTACACATCGGAACGCCGATCCCGCAGGTATCCGGGCGGTCGCTGTAGGGTTCCAGCAGCAGTCCCGTGTACGTCTCCACTACCCCGTCCACAAACCCCTTCAAACCGCTGATTCGCAGGTACGGGGAATCCAGCTCCCTCTGCAGCGCCAGTGCCGCGCCGTAATTCTCACAGTCAAACAGCTTTGTGAAAATATGAAGCCGCGCCGTCAGCTCCCCCTTTTGCTCCATCTCTTTCACGATCCGGTAACGCGCCCTGTGGCACTCATCGTACTCCGACGACGTCATCTCACTGAGAGAAGTGACCCCGCAGCGTGCCGCCTCTGCCAACAGATCCCGGTACATCTTCTCTTCTTCTGCTCTCGTAAAAGAATGGTAAATCCGATCCGCCGGTACACTGGCCTCTATCTCCATGAGAATCCCGTTCAGCTCTCCGCTGTCATCCTTGCCGATATAACCGGTCTCCACCGTGTCCTCTTTCGTGATCCCGCACTCTTCCAGCGCTCTGGAATTGAGCCAGTAGCAGTGCACATCATCCGACTGCATATAGACAGGAATATCCGGAAAAAACGCGTCGAGACTATCCTTCGTCGGCAGCTGCCCACCTGTCCAGCGCGCCGCCTGCCAACCGCGTCCGCGCAGGCGCTTCGCCTCAGGGTGCTTTCCGGCATAGCGCAGCATCATCTGCACGCATTCCTGCTCCGACGTCGCGTAGAGCGGATCAGAGCAGACCTGTTCACACGAGGCCGCCGCCCCGAGAAAGAAATGCGTATGCGCATCGACGAAGCCCGGCATCACCATCCGGTCTCCCAGATCCATGATCTGCGTGTGCGCATCCAGATACGGCCCTTCCTCTCCCCGGGGAACGACCGCCAGAATTCTCTCCCCCTGAATCAGAACGCTGAGAGGCTCTGTTCCCTCTCCTCTTCCGGTAAAGACGAACCGGCTCGTCAGGCAGATATCCGCACTCATCCTGCACCCTCCTGCTATCAGAATCCGGGACTGCCAGAGAATCGGTCCTGTCCTCATCCGGCTCTCTCCGCATACATCCCGGTTTCACTCGAAATCTCTGCCAGTATATCACAGTCCGCCCGTCACACTCCAGTGGTTTTCTGTAAAAAATGCGCCAGATCCTCCGCCAGTTTTCGTTGCGTCCTCAGGGAAGGATGGCCGACGCAGCCCGCTCCGTCCTCCGGTCGCATCGGCTCCTCCTCGTGGAAAAAGAAGCGCGTTCCCAGCGCTCCCTGTGCCTCTCGTGCCTCCTCGTCCAGCTCGCGGCAGATCTCCCGCTCACAAGACAGCAAACTCTGTTCCATCACTCCGTAGCTGACGACAACCGCCGCCCCGGGGGAGCGCTGCGCCACACTTCGCAGGAAGGCGCGGTACGCCTCCGCAAACCGGGCCTCCCGCTCCGGCATCCCCCTCGTATAGCTGGCGTCATTCGTCCCGAGATTCACCACGATGATCTGTGGCCGGAATCCGGTAAAATCCCAGCGCACCATCTCCCATCCGTTCCTCTCACACAGCCCCGCATCCGTATACGGATAAATCCGCGGCATCAGCACATCGGTCAGCGGCTCCCCGGCATCCGGCTCCACATAGCGCGAAATCACACCGATCCCACTGTAGGAGACGAGTTCATAATCCGCGCCCAGCCGCTCCGCACAGAGCGCCGCATACGCCTGCGAAGCGTCCTGCGTCTGCGTCGTAAACGGTTCGCCATCCGCACCCAGCACGCCGTAGCCACAGGTAATAGAGTCTCCGATAAAGACAATCCGCCTCTGCGCATCCGGAACCGGGGAAATTACCGCCTCCTCTTCCGTCACAAGAGCGCAAAGACCTGCAGAAGCGTACTGCTCCTCGGTCAGCTTCATCAGCCGCACACGCGCACGGACCCAGTTCCCATTTTCCAGCAGAGCATAGCGGTGTCTGCCGCCCCGCAGCGTGAAACGGCGCACCAGCCTGCCCTCCACGAACAGGCCCATAAAGCACTCGTATCCCACATCCCGCACCGGATCAAAATCCGACGCCATCTCACAGGCCAGAGAACGCCCGGTAAAATAAAACTCCACGCAGGAGGCTGAATAGCACAGATAACGGGCCGTCCGCTCTTTATTCCAGAGCGTCCGGCCCATCACCTTCACCGTACTGCGCAGAGGAAGCCATCTCTTCCCCCCACTCATGCTTTTTCCTCCCCGCGGATCGCCTCCACGAAACGGCGCGTAATATCCCGCGGTCTCGTGATCGCCGTTCCGATGACGGCCGAGAGAATTCCTTCCTGATACACCCGCTGCAGCTGCTCTCTCTCCCAGACGCCGCCCTCCGCAATCACCGGAATGGAGAGCTTCATCGTCATCTCATGCAGCATATCATAATCCGGGATCGCGATGCCCTTCGTCGCAGCCGTATAGCCCCGCATCGTCGTGCCTGCCACGTCGAAGCCCAGCTCCTGCGCCCGCGCCGCATCCTCAAACGAGGAGCAGTCCGCCATGAAGAGCATATCCGGATACTTTGCCCTGACCAGCGGGAAGAATTCCTCCAGCGTCATGCCCGCCGGACGCACCCTGTCCGTCGCGTCCATTGCGATCATATCAGGACGCACCTCCATCAGCGCGTCCACCTCCTTCATCGTTGGCGTGATATAGACCTCCGAATCCGGATACTCTGCCTTGTACAGCCCGATCACCGGCAAATCCACCGCCGCACGGATTGCCTTGATATCCTCCGGCGTATTCGCACGGATACCGGCCGCGCCGCCCTCTGCGGCGGCCACCGCCATTTTCGCCATATACTCCGAACCGTAAAGCGGTTCGCTCGCCAGCGCCTGACACGATACGATCAGGCCGCCCCGTATCTGATCAAACAATGCTTCCTTTGTCATTTTCCCATCTGCCCTTTCTGCTTTCTGATCACCGTTTCCGCCGCAGGCAACGCTGCTGCTGTCCCGTTCGGCCTCTGCTACTGCGCGTCCCGCAGCCGCGCCCGGAAGCCCACCTCGAACATACGCCGCCACGGCATATGCACATCCTCAATGATAATATCATCCGCGATCGAGGAGAGATAGTCCCCGGCAAATGCGGCGAGTCCCCGGGCGACGCGGTGCGCGGCCTCGCCGCGTTCCTCCCTCACATCAAAATATCCAAGGCCCTCTCCCTCGGCCTCCAGCTCCTGCGTCACCTGCTGACGCACCACAGAGCAGTACCCGGCATCCTCCAGATAGCGCTGCAGAAGAAACGCAGTGTGGGAGCTGCTGCGCCCGGAATAATACGCATCGATCCCCTCCGCAATCGCCGTGCCGAGCGTATTCGCCGACGTATTCCATCCGGCATATCCATCCACCGCCAGCAGCAGACCCGCGTGATCGAGCAGACGGATCAGCTCCAGATCTCCGCCGTTGGCATAGGCGTTGTCCGCGATCGTGACGATTTTCCCCTCCGCCATTCTGTCCGTGATAAAATCCAGCATCTCCGGATAATTGCGCTCTGTCCGGTACTCCGGCAGCGGGCAGGGCTGCACCACCGCCTCCTTCATCTGTCCCGCCGGAGCGGTGACGACGAGAATCATATCCGCCTGTTCATAGCTCTCCGTCGTGCAGCACCCCGCCGCCAGCAGATGATATTTGATCGTCCCCGAGAGCGTATTCCCCTCGTACAGCGGAATAATCGTCTTGGCCTGTTCGCAGAGATATTTGATATAGACCTTTGGTTTTTTCCCGGATAATTTGTTAATCATGCGCCCGATCAGTGTCAGTCCCACCTCGTCCGCCCCCGGATAAATCAGAATCCGGTCGCTCAGGTTCTTCTCTATGATACGGCTCCGCACCGCCTCCTGATCCATCGCGGCATAACCGTACCGCGCCGCGTCGTCCTGCGGAATCACCATAAAGTCAATGCTTCCCTCTTCCAGGAAACGCAGCATATACGCGTTCATCTCCCGGTTCAGCTCACGGCGCCCCACATAATCGTTCAGATAATCCGGATCAATTTCCGGCAGAATGCCGTTCATTCCTCCGTCTCCGTTCAGGCCAAGCCTGCCCTTATGGACAATTTCCCCGGTTCTGTGAATTGCCTCCCCACAGATCTCATAGTACTCCGGCTCCTCGTCATCGCTCGAATAGTCCGGGCAGCGCATGATCACCTGAAAGGCGAAGACCAGCAGCGCCGGATTTTCCTTCTTCAGATCCCGGATCACATCGGCCGCTCTCTGCAGCTGCTCCAGCGTGTCATGGTGTATCCGTGACGGCACGAGACCGCCGTACAGAAGCATATCCACGGACAGCACCAGTCCGTCCGCATCCGCGCATTCCCTCCGCAGATACGCCTCAATCGTCTTCTCATCCGCTCTCTTTTTCTTATCACCGAGGCTCTGCGGCCTCACAATTTCCAGTTCCCCGTGCCCGAACAGCGCCGCGGGGAATTCCGCGTTGCAGGGCCGCTCATCGAGCGGAAGCAATACTATTTTACGTCTCATCCTAACCCTCATTCCCATTTCTGCCGCTGCTTTCCTTATCCTTTGACCGCTCCACTCACCGCCTCGACGTAATTCTTCTGACAGATCACAAAGACCAGAATAACCGGAACAATCGAGATAATCGTCCCCGCCGCGATATAGCCAAACTTATAGTTGAACGAACCATTCAGATACTGCAGCGCTGTCGCCAGCGGATACTTGGCAGGATCCTGCAGTACAATGATCGGCCACAGGAACTCGTTCCACTTGGAGATAAAGTCGAAAATAATCACTGTAGAAATCGTTGGCATGATACTCGGCATCATAATTTTGCCCCAGATCCGCAGATCGGAAGCACCGTCGATTTTGGCCGCCTCGATCAGATCCTTCGGAATCGCCATGTACGCCTGCCGCAGCAGGATGATGGAGAATACCTTGACCGCTCCCGGAAGCACCGCGCCGGCATACGTATTGAGCAGATGTACGTTGATGATGATCAGATAATTGATAATCATGCCCGCAGCTGCCGGAACGATCATCGCCATCAGCAGCGCCGCAGTGATGAAATTCTTTCCCTTGAAATCCATGCAGGCCAGCGCGTATGCGCAGAGCGCTGAGCACACCACATCGAGCAGGATCGAGGAAAAGGTGATGATCACCGTGTTCAGAATATATTTCGGAATATTCATGAACTCAATCACGCCCGTATAGTTGGAGAGCGTCGGATTCGTCGGAATCAGTGTGAGATCATAAATGTTCTGTCCCGATTTAAAAGAGGTGGCGAGCATCCACAGGAACGGCCCCGCGCAGACGATGGCGATCAGGATCAGCGCGCAGTATACAAGGATCTTATTGACGAGGGCTCTTCTCTTTCTGGCCGCCCGCATTCTGTTTCTGTTATTCACTGTACGTCATGCCTCCTCCCTGCTTGCCATATACGAATACGATGATACTCATAATGGTGGTGATTACCGCCTGTACCGCGCCGACTGCCGCCGCGTATCCGAATTCAAAATCCTTAAAGGCCTTCACATAGGAATAGTAGTTGATCACGACCGTCGCGTTGTTGGGCCCGCCCTGCGTCAGGACATAGACCACGTCGAACACGCTGATCGCCGAGATCACGGAGTTCAGCGAGCAGAACCAGATGTATGGCTTGAGCATTGGAATTTTAATTTTAATAAGGGACTGCAGACGGTTCGCCCCGTCCACCCACGCCGCTTCCTCCAGCTCCTGCGGCACGGACTGCAGACCTGCGAGGTAAAGCATCATATAGTAGCCAAGTCCCTGCCAGACTGTGATAAACATCACGCAGAGCATCGCTGTTTTGCCGTCGTTGAGGAATCCCAGCGGCATTTTGATCAGCCCCAGATCCATGAGCGCTGTATTGATGACACCGTTCGCATCGAACAGAAATCCCCAGATAATGGACACCGCCACCATCGAGGTGACCACCGGGATATAAAAGAGCGTGCGGAACAGCGTCATGCCGTGCATCTTTCTATTGACAAGTAATGCCAGCAGAATCGACAGAATCTGAATGACGGGAACAACCACGACAAACAGGATCGAATTCAGCAGTGCAATACGGAATTCTCGATCTCCAAAAAGTTCAATGAAATTGTCAAATCCGACAAATTTGGTCTTACCGAGTACGGAATAATCAAAAAACATCAAAGGCAAACTGCCGAATATAGGAACAAACACGAACAGAATGAGTAAAATCAGGGCCGGAGCCATAAACAGATAGGCCTTCAAGGTTTGTCTTGTCTTGATTTTCATGGAACGAACCTCCTTTAAACAGATACAGAACCGCCCGGCGTCGTGGGACGCCGGACGATCCTGCGCTCCTTACCTCTTGCTGCCTCCGGTGCCTAGTTCAGATCAGAATTGACTTCCTCTGCAGCTGCGTCGAGCGCCTGTTTTGCGTCGCCGCCGTTGATGATGGTCTCCTGGTACGCCTTGTTGACGTCCTCCTGGATCTCACTCTGTCCCTCTACGCCGAGAGAGTAATCCTTGGAGCTGTCGGAAAGGGATGCGGACATTGCTCTCGCCTGTCCCTCCAGCGTCTCGGTATCCTCCGTGAAGTACGGATCTGCCGCTGCCGCCGTCGTGGACGGGAAGATTGCGACTTCCTTGCAGAATGCGAGCTGGTTCTCATCGTTCGTGATCCATGCCGCGAACTTGATCGCCTCTTCGTGATTCTTGCTTGCCTCCGGAACCACCACGTTCATCAGTGCGTTTCTGGAAAGTCCTACGGAACCGGTCAGCGGAGCCGCTACCGCGATCTTCTCATAGACATCCGGCGCCTCGTCCTTGATTCTGGACAGGGAAGATCCGGAAGAGCTGACGATCGCCAGTTTCTCGGTCTCAAAGAGTTTGAGCTCCTCGTCCCATACGCCCCAGTTTGCCTTCGGCAGAATATCCTGATCCGTCAGCTCCTTGTAGCTGTTTAAGAGATCCGCCGTCTGATCGGTATTGAAAGCCGCCGCCGTGTTGTCCTCGTTCAGAACCGGAATATCCTCTTCAAACAGCAGGTTGAAGAACTCGGTCGGGTTGTACAGATAAGCGCCCGTCGCATCCTTCATCTGTTTTGCCAGCGCATTGGCCTCTTCGTACGTCGTCGGGATTTCAGTAATTCCTGCCTGCTCGAACAGTTCCTTGTTGTAGAACATGATGTTCGGGGACGCATACCACGGGAACGCATATGCCGCATCGCCGATCTCGGTGGACTCATACAGGCTCGGGATATAAATGGAACGCTGCTCTTCCGTCGCCTCCTTGTTCAGATCCACCAGAGCGCCCTTGCCCGCCAGCGTCAGCGCGAACTGGGTATTCAGGTTCACAACGTCCGGAGAGGAACCGCCCGCTACCGAGGTGACCAGCTTCTCCTGAATGGAATCATACGGAAGATCCACCCATTTGACCGTGATGTTCGGATTCTCCTCCTCATACTTTGCAATCAGACCGTTGAAGAAGTCGGTAAAGGTCGGCTGCAGGGAGATCGTCCAGAACTCAATCTGCGTCTTGTCCCCGCTGTCTGCGGTTTCCGTCGCCTCCGCCTCAGCTTCCGCCGTCTCCTCGCCGGCAGCCGCTTCCGTATCCGCCTGCTCCGTCGCCGCGGCATCCGCGGTCGCGTCAGCCGTAGCGGAAGAAGAACTTCCGCATCCGACCAGCGCCATGCTGGACGCCATGACAGTGGCAAGCACTGCGCTTAACAGTTTCATCTTTTTCATATTGCATCCTCCTTTGAAAAATGTATATCCGTCCGCACGGAATTGTGCGGGCGGGGGAAGTGCCTCTCCGGACTCTGATCCGGAACACGCTTCCGACAAACGGGCCAGACTCCGGCCTTTGCCGAAGCAATGTCCCGCATTGTCCCTCTATCCCTTCTGTCTATTTCCGCCAAAGCCGGAAACGGAGGTCTGATCTGCCGCGCGCTGTGCCTGCACCCGGTTCTCCGTCAGCCCATCACAGCCGGGCTGGCAATATCGTGCCAGAGATTATAGTCCAGGGATTCCGGTGCGTCGTCCTCGAAATACGCAAACGGCAGGTACGCCTCCTCCAGCTCCTCGATTTTCTCTCTGGTTCCCTCCAGATAATCCCGCAGCAGAGTTCCCGTCTCAATCAGCCGCATCCGCAGGCCACCGATCCGGATCCCCTGCACCTCGAATCCGAAGGTCTTATTCTCCCGGTACCACTGATCGCGGAAAATCCGGTAAAACGCGTCGAGCTGCACCGCCGATTCCGGAATTTCCGCCTCCGCAATCGCCCGCAGCGTCTCACGATCACCGCTCCGGTACGCCTCCCGCAGCCGCAGTCCCAGCGTTGCCTTGCGCCGCAGGATCCGGCAGAGCGCCGCCTGCGTGCGCAGCACATAGGCAAACTCACTCGCTTCATTTGCCAGCGCCGCTTCTTCCAGACGCCGCGCCGCTTTTTCATAATATCCGGGAAGCTCCCTTTCGATCGCAGCCGCCGCAGAATCAAAGGTGCCGATCAGCGGATCATTGTAGAGCAGATATTTACCCGCATTGCTGTGGGTTTCCTCCCGCTCCGCATACGGGTTGCTCGTCTCCACAAGCAGATAATCCGCAAAGGAAATCCCCGTCAGTGCGCGAAAGGCCTCTTCTCCGAGTCCTCTCTCATACGCTTCGTTCGCATCCGCAAAGAGCGCGGGAAGCGTCGAGAACTGGCTGGCCTCCGCACCGTTGTCTCCCCATCCTGTGATCACGACGGAACGAACACCGTTTTTGCGGCATGCTGCAAGCGCCGCTCTGCCAATCGTAATGCTGTAACGGTTATGCGGGGCAAACCCCGTCCATTTCCACGCGCCCCCCGCAAAGGAAACGCTCTGTGTCAGCTTCTGATGCCGGCTCAGCATCTGGTCATAGTGCGTCTCATCGGTGTGATAATAATCCCAGTACACCAGTTCCAGCCCTTCCGGAATCTGCACATTCGCCGCCAGTTCTTTATCCGCCACATAGTACTCGCCGCCGAACGCCAGACGGAAAAACATATCGCTCCACATCTGCGGGTGCAGACCGTATTTACGGCACAGCTCCATCACGTGATTCAGATGTTTCAGAATAATATCCACCCGGTTCTGATAGCCGTGCGCGTCGAGGTATTTCCCCAGACCCACCATATGAGCCTCGTCCATACCGATATTGACCGTCCTCGTCGTAAAGGCGTCCGCCACCGCGCCGAGATAGTGATCCAGAAATTCGTATGTCCGCTCATCGTCCGCCAGCAGGATATCGTCGGTATCCACAAACTTCTGATAGTGCGCATAGCGTGTGAGCTGGTTCAGGTGCGCCAGTGTCTGCACATACGGGCGGATCTCCATGCCGAACAGGTCGGCATAGCGGATCACCTCGCGGATTTCCTCTCTGGAATACGCGCCGCGCATATACCCGACGTAAGGCTCTCCCTCCACCCGGATCGTGTCCTCAATATAGAGCCCGAGGAAGGAATAGCCCATCAGCGCCAGTGTTCTGACGAGACGCTTGAGCGTCGGCACATTAGCTGCCGCATTGCGCGAGCAGTCGGCCATATATCCCAGCTCCGCAAACGCGCCATCCTCGCCACCGGTACGTTCCGTACTCTGTGCTGCCGCCAGAAGCGCCCGGCACAAAGAAACACGTCCCGCACAGCTGATCCGCAGCGCGCCGTCCTCCTTCTCATAGCGGTATCCGCTCTCCTGCCGTTCTTTCACATACAACTCGTAGGATCCCGCCTCGGCCCCTCTCTCCAGAACCGCCTCGATCTCTCCGAGCAGTTCTCTGTAGTTTTCGCTTCGCACTGTGCAAATTACTTTCATATGCTCTCTCCTAGCCTCTCCCTTTCTTGTCGAATCTGCGCTGTTCTCTCCCGTTTTGGAACTCTTCTCACAGCAACTTGTTCACTTGTCACCTTCCGATTCTACTTTACTCAGGAAAACTTGTACAGGCTTTGTATTTAACCCGGATTATAATCATCCTTTTTTCCACACGCAAGCAATTCGGCCCTTTTAGAAAGTACTATCGCAATTCCATGAAAAAAGGAGCCGACCGGAACCCTTTTGTGAAAGTGGTTTCCGATTCGGCCCCTTTGCCGTCGTTGATTCTGGGTGGTTTGTATGCAGTCCCGCAGTTGCTTTGTTTCTCTGCGGCTGCGATGTAAGCTCTGTCAACTCTATTCTGCACTGCCGCAGCACGCTCTTATGTTCATGCCAGCAAGCGTTTTCAGACTCTCTGCAGTCCATAAGGAACAGGCGCTGTGCCTGTTCGGTTTCGCATTATAGCAGTTTGCTGTCCTACTGACAAGAGGTTTATGGGATTCTGAAAATACTTTCAGTGATGCCCTCAGCGATGCAATGCCTGATTCTGTCCGAATCGCTGCGGCGCTTCCGGCTCCAGACGCACTGCTGCTTTCTGCCCTCTTGCAATTATGATGGTATACTCTCCAGCGGCTCCCGCAGGGCGCGCAGCGTCTCGTTCCAGCGCGCAATTTTCCCCTTTGCATCGTTCTTGATATAATATGTGTACAGCACATCGATCAGCACCAGCACCGGAAACTGGGGCGAGATCGCCGTGCCTCCGTCCAGATCCTGATCGGCGGCCGCCAGCAGCGCCGCATCGCAGAACCCGTTTCCCGCATAGTCCCGGTTCGCCGTGATGATGACCGTCTCCGCGCCCCTCTCCCTGGCCGCACGCAGCGCTCCGAGAATCTCCTTCGTCCGCCCGCTCAGCGTGATGCCGATCACCGCGCAGTCCCGCCCCGCGACCGCCATCGTCATGGAAATCACCTGCGGATCCGTCAGAGCCTGCACCTCCAGCCCCAGCCGCATAAACCGCAGATAGAACTCTCTGGCCGCGTACCCGGAGCTTCCCATTCCGCAGACAAAGACGCGGTCGTGCCGGTTCAGCATAGCCGCCACCTTCTTCACGCTCTCCTCATCCAACTGCCGGAACGCTTCCTCCAGAAGCCGCGCGTACGTATTCCTGACCCGGCGCGAGAGCACGCTGATATTGCGCTCCCGCAGACGCTCCTGCAGCTCCTTCTCATAATCGTAGATGAATTCCCGGTATCCCTTATACCCACACTTCTTGGCAAACCGCGACAGCGTCGCCTCAGAAATATAAAGGAGCTTCGCTATATTGCGGGAGGAAAAGTCCATCGCCTTTTCATTGTTCCCGAAAAAATCCGCGATACTGCGCTCTACAGGCGTCATACTCTCATACACCCGCAGAATATTTTCCCTGACCTGATCCATATCTGTCTCCATTTCGAAACACGCCACACGGAAGGCACGGCAGCTTCTCCGGTTGCGGCCGCCTTCATTGCTCTCTGTATTGGAGTTTCTCCCGACACAGCACTCCTGGTCCGCGCTGCATTTTATGGCAAGAACGCGCCTCGCTTCATTCCGATACCCACAGACACACCGCGCCCGCAAGTCCCGCGTTGTTTCCCAGAGCAGCTCTCTCGATCCGCAGCCCCTCCCGGTAGGACGGCATAATCCGCGCCATGACAGTCTCCCGCAGCGACCGGACAAAGAGCTCCTCCTGTGCGCTGACGCCGCCTCCGATCAGGATCAGGCTGGGATTGAAAATATGAATCAGCCCCACCATACCGTCCGCCAGATAACCGATCCAGCGATTCACACAGGCGGCCAGCGCCGTATGATCCGCTCTGTCCAGCGCCTCGAAAATCGTCCGTCCGTTCACCTCTCCGGCAAACGCCGGAATCTCTCCGCATTCGATTCCCTCCCTGACCATCCGGACCAGCGCCCCCGTGGAGGCATAGTGCTCCAGACACCCCCGGTTTCCACAGCTGCAGGGCTCTCCGTCCCCGTTGATCACGATATGCCCCAGCTCTCCGGCAATGCCCCGTGCACCGCGCAGGAGCTTCCCGCCTGTGATCACGCCGCCGCCCACACCCGTGCCGACAGTCAGCACAATCACATCCTGCACACCGCGCGCCGCTCCGATCCAGTACTCCCCCAGCGCCGCGCAGTTCGCATCGTTCGCCACCCGTACAGGAAGATGCAGTGTCTCCTCCAGCTCGTCCCTGATCCGCGCGCCGACCCAATTCTGAATATGGCCTGCCGCGCCCGTCACGATTCCCCGATCCATATCAATCTGTCCCGTCGCCGAGACGCCGATCGCCGCAAGGCGCGCCGCCCGCTCCGGGTACTCCTGCGCAAAGCGATCCGCAAACCGCTTCGCCTCCGCTTTCACCGTCGTCAGAATCGGCGTCTCATAGCCGTCAAAGGCCACCGGAGCGCTGGCCGTCTCCAGCAGTTCTCCCGTTTCCGTCATCATGCCCATCTTCACGGCGGTTCCGCCGATGTCAATTCCCAGATAGATTCTTTCGCTGTTCATGCCGCCTCCCTGCCGGAGTGCTCTCTGTGCGCAATATAAATTGCTGTACTACTTAAATCCTGCTCAAATATAGGCAAATACCGCAACCGATAGGATTTATTTTCCATGAATTGC
This sequence comes from Eubacteriales bacterium, assembly GCA_030524225.1. Lineage (GTDB taxonomy): Bacteria > Bacillota > Clostridia > Lachnospirales > Lachnospiraceae > CAG-791. Next base: position 37,164 of record JAUNGV010000016.1, on the reverse strand, counting down.
TCCTCTCGCATGAGCGAAAACCATCTCATGGGAAACTCTTTCCTCTACGTTTTCTGCCTGCCGGTCAGCTTCATCCAATTTTGCTTCTGTCCCCTCCGTTAGATTGGCATATTCCTCTAAACTCAATACCACCATAGCGCCATAGCCGTTTTTGGTGAGATAAACGGGATTTCCACTGTTCACAATAGTTTCAATTTCCGGAAATTTATTTCTGAGATCTGAAACAGGCCTGATTTGTATCATAGATAGCACCCTCCTATTCTTTTTATCTTAATTCTATCATAATCTTATCATTTCACAATGATTTTACATCTCCGGAAGCCATTTTCCTCTTGCCTTGTCTTCACCGTCGTCAGAATCGGCGTCTCATAGCCGTCAAAGGCCACCAGAGCGCTCCGGAAAATTTCATACTCATTCTAGCGCATTTTTTCTATTTCGCAACTTTTTTGCACGTTTCTTTACACGTCTTTCTCGATCTATTTCACATAAAACACAATCGCAGGGGATAATAAGCACAGGCAGGAGACTGCTGTATATCAGCTGTCTCCTGCCTGTCTCTCTGATAAAAAAATATTCTTAATTCAAAAGAATTCACCTGAATTCCGCACAAAGAATCGCTCATGCCAACTTATTATTGATAATAATACTGCCGCTGCAGCAGTACTCCCGGTGGTTCATCACATTGAAAAGAATCATTCTCTCTCCCGGCATCTCACCACCAACAGGCTGTCCGGTCCGTCCTCCCGGGGCGGCGGTGTGAATGAGACCTCCCGCTCCCCGGTCACCTCCCGGATAAAGCTCATCGCCCCCGTCGCCGGATCCATCCAGTAGGCGTCCAGCGTCTTCCCCTCATACGCTCCCAGATCCAGACAGATCGTCCGTCCGGTATAGGTATAGGCCAGCACACAGTCCGGCGCGGCAAAGACCGGAATATACTCGTACCGCTCCCCCCTGCTCTTCTGTCAGAAGTTCCTGTGCCGCAGCCCCCTCCTGATAGCGGCAGGATTCCATAACTCTTTTCAGGAAGATCATCTGCGCCGCCCCCGGATGGTGAACAGCTTCGCTCCAGAGAGAACGGACGCCGAATGCCCCCGAAACACTTTTGTCCCCGTAGAACTGCATCACGGCGTTGTGTCCGTATGTATGGCCCGCGGCTCCCGAGAGCACGCTCCAGTAGGCGTAGCGCCGCACATCCGCCGCCATCCAGTATGGCTGCGCCGTATCGTGAAGCCCCTGCACGATCTCCTCATAGGAGGGTTCTCCGTCCAGAACGGGGCGGGCAGGCAGGAGCGTCCTGTCGTGAGCGACGTAGCGCCAGTTGTCCTCTCCGAACTGAAACTCTTCTTCTCTGCCGTCGTCCCACGCCTGCAGGCTCACCTGATCGTAGCGCCGGTGTCCGGACTGAAACAGATGGAAGTCCAGCCATCCCTCTTCCTGAAACCACAGGGAAGAGGATGTACGTCCAAAGGGATGGTACCCCACCAGCGTCTGTGGCATCGCCTCCTTCAATTTCCTTCCCATCCTCACAAAGAGCGCCCGGTCCGCGTCCCCGCGCACATCTCCGCCCACGATCCAGATCAGATTCGGATACGACGCGTATCGCTCCAGCAGGAAATCCAGATAATCGTCCATCTCCGCCCCGCTCACGAGGCCCTGCGGCACGAAGCTGCTGCCCCAGATCGGCAGAAGTCCGACATAGAGCCCCAGCTCCTTCGCCATATCGAGTACCTGATCCACATGCTTCCAGAACCCCGCCTCCGACGGGATCTCCCGGAAGCTCCCGCCCGGCAGCGCCGCCTCTCCGTCTCGGTTTGTCTGACCCGGCCCGTGCATACAATCCGCCAGAATAACGTTGTAGCCCAATTCTCTTCGGTTCCTTAAATACTGCCGGCTCTCTTCCAGTGTCAGCTTGTGGAAGAGGAGCCACGCCGTATCCGCCATCCAGAAAAACGGCGTCTCTCCGCACTGGAAATACCGTCCGTTCTCACTGACCCGCAGCGGACCGCTCTCCCACGGTCTCTCCCACTCCTGCCTGTTCTGCTCCTGTCTGCTTTCCTCTGTTTTGCTGTACTCTGCCATTTTTAATCTCCATTCCGGAGCGATTCTCGCGACGGGGCGACGCAAATATCCGATTTGCGTCTGCCATAATCGAGATTTGTGACGCTCCGGCACAAATCTCGGGATTGAAAAATAAGCTATCGAGCTTATTTTTCAATCTTCTCCATTCTGACGCGTTCTTTGTTTTGCACCAAAGCGACAGCCTGCTCTTTCGTCAGACTGCCGCTTACTTTTTTCTTATGATTGCTTACTTTTTTCTGCCGATTGAGTGATGCCTCCTGTCCACCCGGCATATATGTAATTCATACACGCGCAGACAATGGACACAGCGCGGGACTCTTTTCCTTCTGTTACTCTCCCACTTCCTCCAGGTACGCCGCCAGCTGGGTCTTGGCCTCGTCCATGATCTTCTGCAGGCCCGCTGCCTCCGCCTGTGCGTTGAATTCCGCCAGCGTCGCTTCCACATCGTCGACCAGACCCAGATCCAGAAGAGGAGCGTACTGCGTGTAAACGCTCTGCAGGTTCGCCAGTTCGTTTTTCACATTCGTATCATCGAAGGAGAATGCCGCGGTCGGTCCCTCCATCGCTTTTTCCTTCCACAGATTTCCGATCTCCAGCTGATCCTCGAAGGTGTCCGCTCTCTCCATATCGTAGACGGAGTTCTTAAAGCCCCATGAGAAGCCTGTTCCATACGGATAGTTCGCCATCTCATCCGCCGGCATCCACAGATTGTCCTCGGTCACAGTGTAGTGCTTGTCCAGAATGCCGTGACGGATCAGGTTGTACAGATCCTCGTCGAATTTCATCAGATCGATCGCCATGAACGCACGCTCCTGATTCTGGGAGTTGGCAAGCACCGCAAGACCGTCTCCGGTATAGGCTGCAAAATAACGGTTCGCGTCGGGATTCAAGTCATAGACCTCCGGCTTCCACTCCGGATGGCTGGCCGCCGCCCCGACCGTTCCCAGATTCTGCACGAACGACGCGCTCGTTCCGTTGATGAACGCTTCTTTGACATCCGTCGCATTTGCAATCGCGCTCTTGGACCAGAATCCCTGATCCGCCCAGCTCTTCATCTGCTCCGCGTACGCCTTGTACTCGTCCGTGCCATACATCCAGAACAGATCGTCTGCAGATACGTCGTCTGAATACTCATAGGACAAATAGTTCAGCAGTGCGCCCTCAAGTCTGACCCAGCCGTTCACATCGTAAAGTTCGATCGCTTTCGCCGTATCATTGTTCTGGGACGCATCGTACGCAAAGGTCACGCCAGACTCCGGATCTGCCGCCACAGCCGCATAGTACTCCTCCAGATCCGCCACGCTCTCCAGCGGATCAAGTCCGTATTTCTCCCTGAGGTCCCCGCGGATCAGCACTGCGTTCGCATTGACGTTCGCCATGTTGCAGGGAACGAAGTAAACCTTGTCTCCGATCCTGGCCTGTCCCCAGGACGCTTCTGCCTGTCCCTCTTTGTGCAGCGGCATGTACTGATCAATGACCTCGTCCGTCACCTCGGCAAACGCACCCTTGCTCGCTTCCGTCTGATAGAACGCCCATGTCGAGGTATAGATCATATCGATCGTCTCGCCGCCCGCAATTGTAAGCGCATACTTGGTGCTGTAATCGCTGAGGGACATATTCTTGAGCACCAGTGTCGCATTGATCTTCTCCTGGAGAATCTTGTTAATCTCAGCCAGCACGAGATCCTCGTCCTGCGTCTGATCCCCGAGATAATACATCACCAGCTCCACCGGCTCCGAGACGTCCTGCCCGTTGTACGTCATGCCCTCTGTCTGCTGCGCAGAGGTCGAATCCGTCTGCGCGGTCGAAGATGTGCTCTGCCCGCCGCAGCCTGCCAGCGTTCCCATCGTCATTGCGGCGGCCATCATCACCGCCAGCCATTTCTTTGCTTTTCTCATTGTCCCTCTCCTTTTGTTTTAATGCTTGCTATTTTATTTGGATACTTACTAATTTTGATACTCACTATTTGATCGATCGCTCTGATTCTCTATTCCAGTCAACCCCTCCGGTCTTCCGGACAACTCATTTCCGTTTCCGCTCCTATCGCAGGAAGAAGCGCTCTCTGTGAATCAACCTGCCGCCGGATCCAGCCATGCTCCCCGTCAGCCCTTCACCGCGCCGAGTGTCAGTCCCTTGACAAAGTACCTCTGCACGAAGGGATACAGCAGGACGATCGGTCCCGTCACGACGACGGTCAGCGCCATCTTCATGGACTCAATCGGCACCGTATCAACCACCATCCCGGATTCTGAGGCGATCTTGCGCAGTTCCTTCGCGTCGTTAATCAGCTTGTACAACTGGTACTGCAGACTGTAGAGATCGCTGTTGTTGATAAAGAGCATCGAATTGTACCAGTCGTTCCAGTACGTCAGCGCGGTGAAAAGAGCGATGGTCGCGATCACCGGCTTGGAAAGCGGCCAGATCAGCTTGCAGAAAATCGTGAAATCCCCCGCCCCGTCGATCTTGGCGGACTCCGTCATCTCAAACGGAATACTCGCCGTAAAGCCCTTGACCAGAAGGATGTTCCACACCGAGACAATTCCCGGCAGAATCATAGCCCAGATACTGTCTTTTAAGTGCAGATACCGCACGCACAGGATGTACCACGGCATCAGGCCGCCGCTGAACAGCGTGGTAAAGAAGTAAAAAAACGACAGTTTGTTCCGCCAGGCGAAATCCTTTCTCTGCAGCACATAGCCCGCCATCGTGTTGAGAAATACGCTCAGCGAGGTACCGACCACCGTCACGAAAATAGTGACGCCGTACGCCCGGATAATCGCCATCGGACTCTTGAAAATAGTCCGGTAACTCTCCAGCGACCACTCCTTCGGCCAGATGCTGTAGCCGTGCTGAATGATGTAGCTCTCCGAAGTAAAGGAGGAGCCGATCACGATCAGAAACGGAATCAGGCAGATCGCCGCAAAGAGGAGCAGCAGGGGATACCCGATCACTTTAAACAGAAGCACGTCTTTTGACATTGATTTTCTCACGGTCTTATCCTCTCTTTCATCATCCTGTTCTCACAGCGGGCGCGCCGCGCACACCCACCGGAGGTTCTGTGGAAACGATGCGTTACGCAGCGTTTCTTTAGAACAGGGAATAGCTCGATTCCTTTCTCTTCACCAGCCAGTTGGCGATAATGATCGTGATAAAGCAGAGCACCGACTGGTAGAATCCGATCGCCACCGTCTGTCCCACATCCGTTGAGGCGATCGTCATCCGGAACACATACGTATCGATCACGTCCGTCTTGTCAAACAGCGCGCCGTTCTGTCCCACCAGCTGATAGAACAGATCCAGATTGCCGCGGAAGATCTTGCCGAGCGCCAGCAGCGTCAGCGTGATCATCGTGGGCAGGATGCTCGGCAGCGTGATGTAGCGGATCCTCTGGAAAATATTCGCGCCGTCGATGGCTGCCGCTTCGTGAAGCGAGCCGTCCACGCCCAGAATTGCCGCCAGATACACGACCATACCGTAGCCGACGCCCTTCCACGCGGAGAATGCAACGATGATCAGCGGCCACCATCCGTCCTCTCCGTAGAAATTGATCGGATCGATTCCGATCGCCTGCAGCGCGCCGTTGAGTGTTCCCGTCTCATAGGAGAGCAGACTGTACGCAATGGAACCGACGATAACCCACGAGATAAAGTAGGGGAGGAAAATAATGGACTGTGTGATCTTCTTAAACCACTTCCCTCCTATCTCGCTCAGAATAATAGCAAACGCGATTTCCAGCACTGTGTTGATCGCGATAAACGCCAGATTATAGAGCGCCGTGTTCCTCGTCACGCTCAGCGCCTTTCCCGAAGTGAAAAAGAAGCTGAAATTATCGAGTCCCACCCACGGGCTTCCGAAGATCCCGTCCGTGTAGTTAAACCGCTTAAATGCCATGACCAGCCCGCCGATGGGCAGATAGCAAAAAATGATAAGCAGTACCGCCGAAGGCAGCAGCATCAGCAGCAGTGTTCTGTACCGGTACAGCATATGTCCGAAGCTCTCCCGGTCTTTTTTCTTTGTTTTCATCCGCATCCCCCTCTCTCAGATCACCGAAGAACTGTCCCCGCTTTCCCTGTCCGGCGCGCTCTGCAGCGCCCCGCCTCAGGTTCCTGCGTTCTTCTCTTTGTTGATTCCATTTTAACGTAGGATCTTTGCGGAGAAAATCAAAGAGTATTCATATTGCACAGTAAAATTTTAAGATTTTACCGTTTTATGTGCTTTTTCACCGCTATATGCGAAAAGAATCCTTTACCGCAGGAATCCTTTCATCCGATGAGCCGCATTGGCGACTCCCTTTCATCTCAGCGCGCTCCTCGCAGAACATTTTATATCGTAGGATGTACTTCCCATAAAAATCGCGATTCCCTATTAAACAAAAATCTGCCGCAGACGCAGCAGATTTCTCCTGTTTTCCTGATGAATTTCCCTATCCTGTTATGTCTTCTGTCTGTTTCCCTCATGTATGTTTCCCGCGCTTTCCTTCCCGAACGGAATCCTTACCGTCACGCAGGTTCCCTCCCCGGCGGCACTCTCATACGTCAGTCCGTACGCCTCTCCGAACATCAGCCGGAGTCTTGCGTGCACGTTCCGCACGCCATAGCCGCTTCCACTCTCGGAATGGCTGCCGTCCATCACATGCGCCAGCTCTTCTTCGCTCATACCGACGCCGTCGTCAATCACCTGCAGGCAGACGTCGCCGCCCTGCAGACCTCCGGTGATTCTGATTTTCCCACTCTTGTCCTTCTTCTCCCGGATGCCGTGCAGAATCCCATTCTCCACGAGCGGCTGGAGGATGATCTTGGGAACCACGCACTCCTTCACGCTCTCCTCCACGGTCTCCTCGTACACAATTTTGTCCGGGAAACGAATCTTCTGGATATTGATATAATAACGCACATGCGCCAGCTCTTCCCCCAGCGTCAGTGTATCCTCGCCGCGGTTGAGCACGAGCCTGTAATACTTCGAGAGCGAGACCACCGCCCGGTGAATATCCTCGGTCCTCCCGCCGTAGGCCAGCCAGTTGACCATATCCAGGGTATTGTAGAGGAAATGCGGATTGATCTGGGACTGCAGCGCCTTGAGTTCCGCACTTTTTAAGGAAAGTCCCAGTTCGTATTTTTCCCTCACCAGTCCTCTCGTGTGCGCGATCATGTCATTATAGTTGTCGTAGAGCACACCGATCTCGTCCCTCGTATCATTCGGGAGAGAGACTTCCAGATTCCCATCCTTTACCTGCTGAAAACTCTCGTTCATCCGCGAGATCCGCCGGACAATCCATGAAATAATCGCCGCGCCGCCGGTCACGGTCAGCATCCCAAACAGAAGCAGCAACAGGGCGACCATCCACTGCACCCGCGCAATTCCCTCCGTCATATCTCCCTGCGGGATCACAGTGATCATCTCCCAGTCCGTATTGCGGATTTGCTGGCGCATACAGTAGACGGCAGACGTTCCCAGCATCTGCCTTTGCAGGGATTCCTCTCCCCTGTTTCTGTTCTGATAGGAAAACGCCTCCGGCAGCTCCCCGTCCAGTCCCAGCGCTTCCAGCTTGTCTGTATCGGAAACCAGCACAACCGTGTTGTCGCGGTTCACCAGATACGTGACCGCATTCTGTGTCGGCGTGGCATTCTGCAGAATCTCTTCCAGCAATTCCCGCTCAATATCCATCCGCAGCACGGCGATTCTGCGCCTGTAGTCGTCCGTGCTCGCGATATCGCGCACCAGTGCCACATACGCTCCCCGCTGCGCCTCCTCCAGATAATCGGACGGCACGAAATAGACCTTGTAATCCCCTTTCTTCCCATACCACAGCGAGCTGTCCGCCTCTGAGATCACATGGAGATAGAAGCCGTCGCTCAGCAGCGTGTACCGGTCGTCGACATAGAGCTTCATGTGGATTCCCTGCGCGGTGCTCTCCGCCCCCTGCAGGATCTGCAGCAGCGTCTCCCGCAGACGCATCTGAATCTGCGCGTCCGGCGTCCGGCTCTCGCGCTCCCCGATCGTCTCCCGGAGTGACCGGCTCGTCACCACGACGTCCGTCCTCTGAATCAGCTGTTCGATCTTGTATTCCAGATAGGAGCAGGCCTGCTCGTATCCCTGCACGGCGGAGTAGCGGATCTTTTCCTCCATGGCCCGCGAGACCTCCCGGTAAATCACCACGCTGATCAGCACAAGAGGCACCAGAAACAGAATACCGTAAAAGGTAAACATCTTCTGTTTCAGACTCATATTTTTAAATTTACGCTTCCATGTATCCCACACGCTGCCCGCCTCTCTCCCGCGCATTCTGCGCTCTGTGCCTGCCTTCTTCTGCGCATCCTGCACTTTGTTCCTGCTTTCTTCTGCACGCTCTGCGCTCTGTGCCTGCCTTCTTCTGTACCTGTCTCTTCTGTCCCTTCCAGCCGGTCTTTCTTATTTCCTGCGAGCCGACTGTGCATAGCAATGGCTTCTCCTTACTGCAGGGATTTCAGATAATCCGCCGGTGTCATATTCTCCTGTTTTTTATACAGCTTGATAAAATAGCTGCTGTCCGTAAACCCCGACCGCTCCGCCGCCTCCCGAATTTTCACCGACGGATTGCGGCGCATATAATCCTTGGCCCAGAGCAGGCGCGTCCGCACGATGCACTGGTTGATCGTCTCCGACCGCTCTTTCTTGAAGACCCAGCACAGATACTGCTTCGTCAGGTCGAACTGATCCGCCAGCATCGTCAGGGACAGGTTATAATCGGAGAGATTGGCGCGGATGAAGCTCTCGATCCGCTCCGCCAACTGCTCCGATGATTTCCACGAAGTCGGAACCAGATCTTCCTCCGGAATCTCCTCCAGCACGCCATGGAAATGCGCGCGGTACTCCTCTTCCATCGCCTGACGGCGGCGTTCCTCCTGAATCTGGGAGATCGACTTCTGCAGCGTTTCCACCACCTCCGGAATGTCCACCGGCTTCTCAATATAGTTGATTGCCGAGAGCTGGATCGCGGATTTCAGATATTCCTTGTCGCAGTACGCGCTGACGAAAATAAAACGGCAGTGTGCCAGCTCCTTCCGGATGGCAAAAGCCATGGAAATCCCGTCCATCCGCGGCATCCGCACATCCGCCATCACGATATCCGGTTTTTCCCGCAGGGCTGTGGAAAGCCCCTCTTCTCCATCCTCCGCCGTATAGACCGCGGTGACCCCCAGCTCCTCCCACGGAATACTCTGCCGCATCCCCTCCCGCGTCAGTTCCTCATCCTCTACCATCAATACCTTCATCCGTATCCCCCCTGTTTCAAAACCGGCAGCCTCTTCTGATGTGCAACGCAGAACGCGGCAGAAGCGCGCCGGACAGATTCCTGCTGTTCCCGCACGCTTCCGGTCTTCTGCTATGTCTGCCTCACCGTCCCTGTCACCGCCGTCCTGCCGCTCTGTCACACCTGCTGCGCCGTCTCAATTATCGCCACATTCCCCGGCTCCAGCGTCAGCGCTCCATCCACCGCTTTCGAGCGCAGCAGATCCGTTCCGCTCACGCTGTCAATCACCGCACGCTGCGTTCCGCAGTTCAGGTAAAATGAGTAACTGCCCTGCTCCCCGCTGCGCACATGATATTCCACGCCTTCCGGCAGATCCTTCGTCTTTATTCCAGCCTGTGCGAGCATCGTCCGGAACAGACTGCTCATCTCCTGTGCGCTGACTCTGGCCGCCACGTAATACGCCGCGCCGTCACCGCAGATCTTCCGCGTCACCGCTGCCGTTCCGGCATAGAAATCCTCCTCATAGGAGGCAAGCACCTCGGCGTCCTGCACCCGCAGGGTCTCCGCGTAATCCCGCACCTCCCATCTCGTGCCGTCCGCAAACCGGACCGCATTCCGGTCGGAGGGATAGAGCGTGTCGATCTCCTCGCTGATGACCCCGAAGAGTTCCGAGAGACCATCCCCCGGGAACCCGCCCAGATAGCAGAGCGTATTCTCATCCACGTATCCGGTAAAATACGTCGCCAGCAGCTGACCGCCCTGTTTGACATAAGAGGTCAGATTACGCGCCGTTTCTTTCTGCAGCAGATAGAGCATCGGAGCGATCACGACGCGGTACGGCGTAAGATCCGCCGTCGATGGAACGACGTCCATCTCAACGCCCATACGCAGAAAGGCCTTGTAAATATCCATACAGGTGGCCTCATACTGCTTCGTCTGTTCGCTCAGCGCCTTGACATCCTGAATCGCCCATCTGTTGTCCCAGTCAAAGAGCAGCGCCGTCTGTGCATGAACCGTCGTTCCGGTGACGCGGGCCATTTTTTCCAGATCCGCTCCGATCTGTTCCACCTCACGGAAAATCCTCGTGTCATCCCGTCCCAGATGATCGACGATCGCCCCGTGGTACTGTTCGAAGGATCCCCGACCCTTGCGCCACTGGAAATACTGCACCGTGTCTGATCCGCAGGCCGCCGCCTGCAGACTCGCCAGTCTGTGAATCCCCGGACGTTTGACCTTATTGAACGGATGCCAGTTCACCAGTCCCGGCGTGCTCTCCATCAGCATGAACGGCTTCTCCGGCTTCATGGAACGCATCACCGCGTGATGAAACGAAGTCTCCGCCATCGTCTCCTGCAGCGTCTCATAGTCATTGCCAAGGCGCGGGTAGCTGTCCCACGAAATCACATCGAGACTCTCCGCCATCTTCCGGTAATCCAGTCCCGGATAGAGCTGCATGAAGTTCGCCGTCACCGGCAGATCCGGCGTCACTTCCTTCAGGACACGAATCTCTTCCTTCATGAAATCCGTCATGTTCCACGTCGTAAACCGCCGCCATTCCAGATTCAGCCCCATAATACTCCCCTCTCCGTTTGAAAAGGGAGGCTCAATCTGCGTAAAATCCTGATACCGGTGACTCCAGAACGTCGTCCACCACGCCTGGTTCAGTTCCTCGATATTGTGATGGAACTTCTCCGCCAGATACTCCTGAAATTTCTGTACGCAGAGCGGGCAGTAACACTCCCCGCCCAGCTCGTTCGAGACGTGCCAAAGGAGCAGTCCGGGATGACGGCCGAAGCGCTCCGCCAGCTTTCTGTCAATGATCCGAACCTTCTCCCGGTACGCCGGAGAGGTCATACAGTGATTGTGGCGGACGCCGTGATGCGCGCGCCGCCCGTCCTTTCCCACCCGCATCGCCTCCGGATACGCCGCGTCCAGCCATGCCGGCCGGGCGCCGGAAGGAGTGGCCAGCACCGTATAAATCCCGTTTTCATAGAGACGATCCATCATCTCTTCGAGCCAGTCAAAATGAAAACTCCCCTCCTCCGGCTCGTAAACCGACCAGGAAAACACGCCGAGCGTCGCCGTGTTGACGTGCGCCTTTTTCATCATACGGATGTCCTCGTCCAGAATATCCGGACGATCCAGCCACTGTTCCGGGTTATAATCGCCGCCGTGCAGGAAACCTCCTGCCTGCGGAAATAAAGCTGCTTTTTCCATCTTCACCTCCTATGCCGCAGCTTTGCTGCGGCTCTGCGAGCAGAAATCCGCCCTCGCGGTTTCTGCTATACCAATACTTCCAGATAAGGCTGCCGCGTCATGCCGCTGGCCGGAATCTGCAGATGGGTCGACGCCCCGTCCTTGCGCTTCCAGACCATCGTCGTCGCCACCTCAATGCGCAGACGGTTCTCTCCGCTCTCCAGCGCATCCGTCACCTCCATCGCCAGCGGCGATCCCGCCGCATAGCCGCAGTCCGTTCCGTTCACCCACAGATGCACTGCGTCAGAGACCTCCGGCAGATGCAGCAGATAACGGCTGCCCTCCTTTTTCTCAAGGGACAGATCGCCTTCATAGCGGTACGTTCCCGCAAACCCCGGCCAGAATTCCGGCCCGTTCAGGTTCGGCAGTTCCTCCGCAGCCGGAAGCACACAGCCTTCCCGCCACTGCTCCTCTCCCTCTTCACACAGCGAAACGCTCCAGTCCGAGTCCACCGGAACACAAGCCTCTGTGCGGGGCCACGACTGTGCCGTGGATGCGGCAGATTCCAACGCGCTGTCTCCGTTCCGGTTCTGTTCCGATTCCGGCGCGGGGCCGTCCTCCTGACTCTGTGCCAGTTCTCCTGTCGTCTCCTGCAGAACATTCCACTGCAGGAACAGACTCTCGCCCGGCGCAAGCCGCACCGGCACCGATCCCAGCTCCGTCAGATACGTCTGCATCTCACCCGTCCACGGATCGTACACCGTGACCGTCTCCGGCTTTCCGGCCAGCGTCAGGATACCGTTTACCTCCTGCGAAACGCTCTCGTTAAAGAACATAAGCCGCAGGCCGTTGTCCTTCTCCACGGTCATTACCCGCAGGCCGGAAATACCTCCCTGCAGCGTCCACGGCCTCTGCACGCCGATTCCGCCCGACAAGCCGTCCCATGCCTGCACCGCAGTCCGATGCTCCTCCGATTGTCCGGTCTGCTTCTCCTTCTGCTGCTCTGTCTGCTGCTCTCTCAGCTGCGCCACCTGCTGCGCGATCTCCTCCAGCGGCACGACCACGATCTTCTCCGCCCAGTTCTCCGGCAGCGGATTTCCCTGCGTATCGCTCTCCGGAAGCGCATCGATCACATACACCGGCAGACCGTCCCGCGCCGCCTGCCCCGCAAAGAGAGCGGCATCTGGATCCAGCCGCTGTGCGTACGGCAGAATCAGGCAGGGATAGCGGTATGCGCCCACGCACAGCACGCCGTCCTCCACCCGCGTTTCCTCCTGCCGCAGCGCATCGGCGGGGATCACGTCATAGTCAAGCTGACTCTCCATCAGCCTGCGTCCCGGCTTCTGGAAATACATCGTCCGGCCTCCGCTCCACTCCGCCTCTGCATGGTAGAGCACCGCCGCGTCCAGAATCGTCCGGCCACCCGAAAGGAACGCCGCGCTCCGGTTCATATACCTCATCAGGATACGAAACGCTCCGAAGCCCGGATTGTGTCCCTGGGCATAGAAGTGCGGCGGGCAGTCCGGATCGGGATATTTCATGGAAAAAGCGTGGGGCGTAAACTCATTGATGCCCCGGACGAGCATGTGATTCGTCAGCCATTTCATCAGCGAGACGCCCTCCGCCCATCCGTAATTCCCGAATATTTCACAGAGCGCCCGGCCCTTTTTATTCTCCTGAATGTGGGCCGCGGAGCTGGCGAGCTTAGCCAGTCCGAAATGGAAGAATTCTCCGTCCCGGTCCCCGGCGATCCACTGATGCACCGGCTCTGTGAAGCCCGGCACGATCTCGTGATGAACCACGTCGATCCCTGCCATCCTCTGACCTTCCATCTCACGGAAGTAATGTCCGATGCTGCATCCCATTCTCGTATGCGCATTGTCGTCCTCAATGATATGGCCGATGTATTCCACGCCGCGCTCTGCGCACCAGTCCCCCAGCTGTCCGGAGAAACAGGTATGCACGAGCTGCGTCATCTCTTCCATATAGTCGCTGCGGATACCGGGCGTCTGCCCGCCCCGCTCGTACCACAGCGCCGGAAGATTCGTCAGAAAGTCCACGCCCCAGAGAGCGCGCAGACGCTCCTCCAGCTGTGCGCTCCACGGCAGGCGCTGATCCTTCCTGCCCAGCGTATCGTCAAACGGATACCCCGGCACATTGCCCAGCTCCGGTTCATCGGAGAAAAAGCCCGCGATCGTGGTTCCGAAATACTCCTGATACCTCTCCCAGTGCTTCTCATACACCTCGTCGATCAGAACGCGCACCGAATCGCTGTCGATCAGATTCATGTAGTCGTCGCGTCCGCCGCCCTTCTGCGTCGTAAACAGAATAAAAAGTCGGTACGCTCCCTCCGGAAGGTCAAAGTACACAAATCCGTTTTCGGCGTCATAGCAATCCGTCAGATCCAGAATCCCTTCCGCGGAAATCGCCAGCGTCTCCCCGTCCGGCTTCGGTGCGGCCAGAATACCGAGCAGCTGCCCGTCCGGCTGCATGAAATTCTCAACCAGCACCGCATTACTGCGGCACGGTCCCATGATATCCATGTGACGCTCTGCCAGATACCGCTTCTTTTTCTCCGGATGCCGGACGAAACCGCCGTTGGCGTGTCCTGTCGGGAACTTGTCGTCGTCCAGAATCCAGACGCGCATCCCGCGCCGCTTTGCCTCCTCCATGATAAAATCGAGATTCTGCCACCAGCCCGGCCCGCAGAAATCCGGATGCGGCCTTGACTCCAGGCAGATCTCCCGGATTCCGCACGATTCAATCTGATCGAGTTCTCTCCCGATCGTCTCATTGTCCTCTCCCTTCATCCACAAAAAGGGGAGAATATGACTTGTTTCCTCTTTCTTTGTCTGCACGTTTCCCTCCTGTGCGGCAGCCTCTTCCGCCCGCGCCTCTGCCTGTCTCTGTATGCCTCTGTCCCAGTCACCGTCCGGGGCTGTTCCTGTACGTCTCTATCTCTGTATCCGTCATCGTCTGAAGCTGTTTCTATACGCCTCTGCACTCGTCAGCTCCTGATCGACCCCGTATGTCTCTAAACCTGTCATTGTCCGGATCTGCTCCTACACGCCTCTGTACGCGCTGCTCCCGATTTTCCTCTTCTTATTTCTCCCACACGGGACGGCTCGCCGCGACGCAGATCGTCCGGTACTCCCCGTACGCATTCGTCGCATCCCCTTCCTGCCATGGCCTCGTCCCGCAGTAAAAATGGTACAGCACGCCATTATAATAAACGATCGAAGCCTTGTGCGCGTGGCCGCAGTCATACGCGCCCGCCTCTCCCGCGCACAGGATCGGCTCCCTGACCTTCTCCCATGTCACAAGATCGTCGGAAAGCGCCAGTCCCTCCTGTGCATGAGTATGTCCGTCCTCATACATCTTTCCATAACCAAAATAGAAGTTCAGCCATCTCGCGCCGTCCCGCACGATATACGGGTCGGAGACAAACCGCTCGTCCCACATCCCGCGTCCCACGCGCAGCACCGGATTCTGCGGGCATCGCGTCCAGTGCTCCAGATCCACTGACCATGCGATGCCTGTCTGCTCCGTCCAGCGTTCCTCCCGGTTCTTCGCGTTATAAAACAGCCAGTAACGCCCTTCATGGAAGAAGAAGCAGGCCTTGTATAGCCCTCCCGCCTCCCATTCCTCTCCGTCTTTCCACGAAAAAGCCGGTTGATCGGGGAAATGCCAGTCCAGCAGTTCCTCGTCCTGCGTCCATGCAAAGCCGATCTCCGCCGGGCCGCTCTCATACCCTGTTCCGGGATAGGAGTGATATACCAGCCAGTATTTGCCGTCCACCTTGCGCAGCCGCGGCATCTCCCACAGCTCGCTGCTCTCCTTGAGCATCCATGTCGCAGCGCCTCCGATCCTGTCCCAGCGCTCCGTCTCCAGCTGCCGCCGCAGGATCACTCCCTTGTGAGTCCAGTGGAGCAGGTCATCGCTGACCGCCAGCGCCGACTGATACCCCGTCCCGTCAAACCCTGTGTAAAGCATATGGAACTTCCCGTTGTGCCAGAACACAAACGGAATATCCACCGCCTTCTCGTCAAACGCCCCCGGCATCCCGGAGCCATGCAGCACCGGCTGCGGATAGCGGTAAGGCGTCAAATATTTCTGAATTCTGCTGTCGTGATTCTCGATCATAAACTTCCTCCAAGTTTCTGCGATGCCGTTTTTATTCATTTCTGCCGGACAGCGCCTGCAGCCGGACCTTGCCTGTATCTCCCTCCCGGAGCAGGATCGGCGGTTTCCGGTAATTTCCCCAAGAAATATGCGGGAACGCATACGCCTGGTTGATGTTGATTCTGACCGGAGCGTCCTCCTTTTCTCCCAGCACTCTCAGGTAATCGAGGACAATATAGCAGTCCGAGGCGTCCTGTGCCTTCTCTCCGCAGACCTCGATCCGGATCGTATGCTCTCCAAACGGAAGATTCTGTGCGGAGAAGATCGGAAGATGGTATTTCTTGTCGTATCCCACCGAAGAGCACGAGAAATCAACGCCCGCAACACGCTGGCTGATCCTCTCCGCCACCTTCTTCCCGTCCAGATAGACGTTCGCCATTCCGAAGGTCGTATCCTGCGGCCCGTACCAGACGATGCCCGTTCCGGTGAAGGTACACTCCGCGCTGGCCCCCGCTTCCCGGCTCCAGTGTTCCGTGCCGTGATCGCTCTCCTTAACGTCCCTGACCGAATACCACGTCCCTGTATACCTGATACGCGGGTCGCTCTCCGGAATCTTGCTCTCCTTCGGATCGACCGCCTCCAGCCGCACATGGGAGGGATTCTCCGGTACCGCGAGCACCGCAAGACGCCCCTGCTCCCCCTCCTGCCAGAGTATGCCCTCGGCCACGTCCTCCTTGGTGCTGCAGAAATCCGGCGTGCCCGTGTATACAGGATCGTAGCGCCCGTTCAGAATATCGCTTCCCGCGTCCGTTCCCCATGGATTCCGGGGTTCCTCGCCCCATGCGCGCGTGACTCCATAGCGCAGCGCCGTTCCCTGATTCCGGGAAATATGATCTTCCGGATACCATGAAACCCACCCTTCCCTGTCCGGGTTCACCACTCTGCGGAAGGTAAACCGATCCATCTCCGGAATCGTCACAAACGCAATTCCCAGTTCATCCAGACCGCCGCAGTCCACGCCGACCCGGAGCTTGATCTGCTTGGGCAGCGCCTTGTCCATGCGGTCAATCCGGTACGAAACGTCCATGCTCCCATCCGGGCGGATCACAAACCGCCACGTCAGCGCCACCTCTTTTCCATAGGATCCGGCACTCTCGACGACAATATCCTCGCCCTCTCTGTCCCAGCCGAACGAGCGGCTCTCCCACTCTCCCAGCTTCAGATACGGCGCATTCAGGAACGGTCCTCCTGTGACAAGGAGCTTTCGGCCCGCCCGCAGTTCCGTGAGCAGACCCGTTTTCTTGGAAAAAACAACAGAAAACTCACTTCCGCTAATTTCCAGTTCTCTCGCCGTGCTGTTTGTGCGCAGCGAGGACGGCGCGCTCTTTATCTGTTCCGCGCCTGCCTCCATCAGAGAGGGAAGTTGCTCCCCGCGTTCCCGCAGTTCCCACTCATCCACGCACTTGCCGCAGGCATCCCAGAGAGTGGCAAAGAAGGATTCTCCCGCACCCATCGCCTCCTGCGGCAGCTCAATCACCGCTCTGACCGGCTCCTTCGGACGGGCCGAAGGAAGGAAAGCGCTTCCCTGCCTCTCTCCGATCCGCCAGTCCAGACGAACCTCGGAGAGATCCGTGTGGCAGAAGCGGTTCTCCAGCACCAGAATCACCTTGTTCTCCGCACCGATCCACTCGCTGTGCAGAAGTTTTACCGGGGAATACGCCTTCCGTGTCAGATAGAACTCCGGCTTCTTTCTCCGCCAGACGTCGATGATGCCCCACTCCAGCCGCGTATTGCCGCCGTCATAGAGATCCGTCTCATCAATACCCGCCCAGATCGCCCCGCCAAACGCTCCCTCCGTATGCCAGATCCGATCCCAGAAGATCCGCGCGCTCTCGCCCCAGAAACTGCGAAGAGACGGATCTCTGCGCAGTTCCTCCCGGTTATAGCACGCCACATGGATATACTCATCGTGCAGCACCGGCATGTCCCGCCCGGGCGCGTGGCCGACGCTGACGTTATCCCTCTTTTTCCCCAGATCCGTGTCGTACTCCGAGTAGTGGATGCTCCACACATCCGGCATCTCGTGCTCCTCGCGGATCGTCATCGGATAACTGAATTTCGTCATCCGCGTCGGATCCTTTCTGTGCGCATAGCGGTTCAGCAGATCGAAATTATATCCGCCGAAGGATTCATTGCACAGCGACCAGATAATCACGCTCGGATGATTGTAATCCCTCGCCAGAATTTCCGTAAAATGGGAGAGATAGCGCTGCGCCTGCTCCGGATCCCTCTGCGTATACGGCAGAGATCTGGCGATAAAGGCCAGCGCCAGTTCGTCCTCGACATAGATTCCCTTCTCGTCGCACAGCTCCAGAAAATATTCGCTCGGCGGATAGTGGGACGTTCTGATATAGTTACAGTTGGCCTCTTTGAACAGGGCGACATCCTTCTCAATCCACTCCCGTGTCAGCGACCGTCCCCTGTGCGGCGCAATCTCATGACGGCAGACGCCCCGCAGTTTGATCTCCTGTCCGTTGACAAAAACACGGTTGCCCTTCCGCTCCAGCTGACGCAGGCCGATTTTCTTCCTCACCACTTCCTGCTTCTCTTCCCCGTCATAGAGCGTGATCTCCGCTTCATACAGAAACGGATGTTCCGCATCCCATAAAACCGCATCCTCCACCGGAAGCATCACCGTATAATAGCCGTCGATCCGGTTGTCCAGACACACTCTCTTCCGGCAGACCACATTTCCGTCCGGCGCACGCAGGAGAAAAAGGGCCTGCGGCGCAGAGGCTTCCACCGCTGAGATTCTATCATGATCCGCCGCTGCACCTGCCGCCGATACTCCATCATGATCCGCCGCCACGTCAGTCTCTCTCTCCGGAACCGCGCCGCATCCCGGTCTCCTTCCCGGCACGGACAAATCAAGATCCACGCGCAGCGTGCACCTCTCCCTGTCTTCGTCAAACAGCGGAGAGAGGTAGAGCGCGCTGACGTACGTCTGCGGCAGCAGATAGAGCCAGACATCCCTCAGAATCCCGCCGTGGCTGTAAGCGCTCACCTCGTCGGATTCTTCATCCATCGCCACTGTCAGCACAAACCGGCTTTTCCCTCTGACGCAGTCGGTAATATCAATATTCCACGCCAGAAAGCCGTTCTGATGCTCTCCCACAGGTTCCCCGTCTATGGAAACCTTCGCAAAGCCGTTCACACTGTCAAAGCGCAGCAGGAGGCGCATCCCCGCTGCCTGCTCCGGCAGCAGAATTTCTCTGCGGTATTCATAATGTCTGGACAGCCCCTCTGTTCTGCGCAGAATCTCCGTGTCATGCGGCACCTGCACCGACAGGCGTTTCCCGTCCTTCCGGTCCGTGATCTGCCACTCGCCGCTCAGGGAGCAGACCGCCTTTCTCGTCCCGACGCACCAGACCGGCGCCGGGGCCAGACGGGGAACCGGCGTATCCATCCATTTTTTCCATTCTGTACTGTCACATGTTCTCATGAGTTCTCTCTTTTCTTCCTGCGTGCTTTTCCGTGCTCTCCCTGCCTCTTACTGCGGGGTCGTGAGCCGCAGCCGCACGCTCTGTCTCTCTCCCCCGGTCAGCGTCACCTTCGGCCTCATATAGTTACCCCGCACCAGTCTGGGATAGTTGTAATCCTGATGGATCATCAGGCGGCTTCCCTTCGGATAGGACGCCCCCTCCAGTACTGCGTAGTCAATCGCCGTGTAGGTATTCTGCGCTCCCGGATCCGCCTCTCCCAGCACCCGCACCTCCAGAAGATGTTCCCCTTCTTCCAGTCCGTGTGCTTCGAATAGGAGCGTTCTGTAACGCTTCTCATAGCCCCGGCTCATGCCGGGGAAATCCACCTTGTCCGGATACTGGCTGATCTGTGCGCACTGTTCTCCGTCTATCAGAATCTGCGCTCTTCCGTAAATCAGATCCGTCGCTCCGTAGAGACGGATACCGCTTCCGCAGAAGGACAGACACATCGTATCCCCCGCCTGTCTGCTCACAGTCTCTGTTCCGCAGAGATTGCCGCAGTCGTCGTCCATCCGCTGCCAGCTCCCGGTATAAACCATCCGCGCATCCCGGTCATCCACCACAGCCTCCGGACACAGCTCCGGCGCTTCCTCTATGCGGAGCTGCGCGATCGGCTCCGGCCCGGCCAAAATCCCGATTCCGGCTCCGCCCGATACCGTCACATGTGCGCCGCAGACATGAAAGCGCGCCCCCTTAGCCTCCTTCACATCACCGGAGAGCAGGAAGGAAATTCCTTTCTCTGACAATCCTCCGGGGGATACGCCGATCCCGGCCTTGACCGTGTGGGGCATATGACAGAAGAGCTTTTCCACCTCATACGCCGCATCCAGCTGTCCGTCCGGCAGAAGACGCAGCAGAAACCGAATCTCGAGCGTATCGCGGTATGCGCCGCGAATATCCACCAGCACCGCCCCGTTCTGCCTGCTCCACGCAAGGCTCCGGCCCTCCCATGTCCCGAGCAGCAGCCCTGCCGCGCTCAGCGACGGGCCGCCCGCCAGCACCTGCCCGCCGCCTGCAAAGGCCGACGTCAGCATGCATGTCGTCTGAGAGAACCGGTAGCAGAAGCTGTCATTGCGAATGTCCAGCATTTCCGGCGTTTCCGTGATCTGCCATTGATCAGACTGAACAGCGGCCAGACCATCCGAGGACGCTTCGCCGCAGCCGGACTGTCGCCCTTCCTCCTCTTCCTGATCCGCAGAATATCCATTCCGTATTCTCTGCACCCCGCATTCTCTGTCAGAACTTCCCTCAAATTCCACCGTCTCCTGTCTCTCCCACGGAATCGGAAAGCTCCGCCCCGTCGGAAGACGAAGCGTCCAGCTGTCCTTCTGCTCGCGTTCCTCTCCTGCGCCTGCACCGCCGCTGCATTTCCCGACCGACGGTCGCGCCTCATCTGCCGCACCGCCGCTGCATTTCCCAGCCGACTGCCGGGACTCTTCTGACGCAGCGTCCTGTTCTGCTGTCGCCTCCATTCCCTGCTTCTGCCGGAGTTTTCCCAGATACAGGTTCCGGCACTGCCGCGTCCACTGCGCCTCATAGACGGAATCCCCACATACCAGCTCACACTCCTCCAGGCCAGTGAAGATCAGCCTGCTCTCCAGTTCCACGGACAGACTTCCGTCTGCCTCTCTCCGGCAGCCGTGAAGCACTGCCGGTGCATAGGCCTCCCGCAGAGCGTCATACTCCGGCTTCGGCTGATGATCGCGGTCCAGAATCCCCCAGCGGTACTCTCCCATCCCCTCAAAACTGCCGTCTTCGTCCACACCGGCCAGAACCGCGCCGCCCAGACAGCCGTCCGTCCGATACGCTTTCTGCACAAACCGGCGAATACTCTCTCCCCAGAACCGGCGGATCGAGGGATCCCTGTCGATCTCCTCGCGGTCATGGCAGGCCACAGGCGCCCAGACTTCATGCAGCACCGGGACCTCATACTCCGCCTGCGCCGTCTCGTAACCGATCTCATTCTCCTCACCCGGTGTGTGGAAAATCACCATCTGATCGTAGCAGACATCAAAGGGAAGCCTCCAGTCGACGTACTGCACCGGCCAGACATCCATCTGCCGCTCCTGCTCCGGAATCGACATCGGCAGGTGGAAGGTCAGCGGCCTGACAGAGTCCGCCGCGCGCAGCCAGTCCGCCGCCGCCGAGAAATTCGCGCCCCAGGCGCAGTCATGCCCCAGAGACCACAGAAGGACGCAGACATGGGAAGCGCCCTGCGCATACATCTCCTGCACCGCGAGCAGATACTCTTCTCTGCAGTGCGGCAGATCCTGCGTTGCAAGCCGCTCCGTCCCCACCTCATAGAAAGGAGCCGTCTCCTCAACGAGGAAGCCCATCTCGTCACACAGCGAGAGCAGCCGGTCGCTGAACGGACCGTATATACTGCGCAGGAAATTGACGTTGGCCGCAGCAAACAGCTCCAGATCCCGCCTCGTCCCTTCCCAGTCATTCTGACGCTCCCGGTAGCAGACGCCCCGGAGCCTTACCGGCGTTCCGTTCCAGTACAGCCGTCTTCCCTCCCGGCGCAGAGTGCGGAATCCGATCCTTCCCGCAAAGAAAAGCTTCTCTTCCCCTCCATCTCCGATTCCCCGGATTTCTGTATCGTACAGGCAGGGATTCTCCGGATTCCAGAGACGCACCGACTCCGGCAGAGGGAAAAGAATCTCTCCCTCTATCTCCCCCGGCATTCCCGTGACGGCAAAGAACTCCTCCTCCTGATCCCGGCTCGCTGTCAGCCGCATCTGCCCGCATTCTTTGATTTCATTGACTCCATCTGTCACTCCACTGATTCCATCTGTCCCGTTCCCGCGCACAGCCAGAACGATTCCGCCGTTCTGTCCCTCGCGTATCTCTATCTGAAGCTGCTCCCGCATGCCCGCCTCCATTCTGAATCACTCCTGTTTCGCTCTATAGTTGCCATTGTAGTAAAAGTGAGAATTTTACGGCATGGAAAAAATACACATTCCCTATGTAGATTTCACATATCCTATGCAAATTTTACGGCTCTTCCGCGAGGGCTATGGACTTGTATTTCGAGACACTGCCACGCCTCCAAAATCAATACAGGGAAAACGGCAGACCAATGACCGCTCATCATCGGACTGCCGTTTCACCTCATAGAATTCGCCTGCTTATTGCTTATTATTTTAAGTTTTCCAAATATTCCGTGTACTGGCGCAGAAATTCTTCCTCCACTACAGCACGTCCCGCCGTATCGCATTTTGCATTTAATTCATCCAGTGTTCCCTGTACATCGTCCACGAGTCCCAGCTCTAAGAGCGGTACATACTGCGAACACACCTCGCTCATTGCCGCCAGTTCACTCTTTACAGAAGAGTCATCAAAAATAAATCCACTCGTCACCTCGCTGATTGCATCATCCATCAGTTCCGAACGAATTGCACTTTGCGTCGTTCCCGCCTCTCCCTGAATTCTCTCCAGCTGATCGTTCTTTAACCCCCATGACAACGGCGCATTTCCAACCGTATAGTTCGCCTGATCCGCCCCCAACGTGTACGTAGTATCGCTCGTTGCGTTATAGGTCGCTCCCTCTATTCCATAGCGACAGATATCATAGCTTTCCTTGTCGAATTTGAGAATATCGAGTAACACCAGTGCCCTCTCCTGATTTTCGGACACGGCAGGAACAGCAAATCCATCTCCTGTATACACTCCCTTTACATGGACAACACCCGGCGTAACATTAACCAGTTCCGCCTTCCACTCAGGATGTTCAGTATCCACTACATTTTTTGCCGATTCACAGGTATCCAGATTCCAGAACAGTGCCGCACTTGTCCCATTCTGAAACGCATCCATAGGAGAAGTCGTATTGGAAACCGCATTTTTTGACCAGAACCCCTTATCCGCCCATTCCTTCATCATCGTGCAGAATTCCAGATATTCCTGCGTTCCATACTGCCAAACGACATCCTCTGCCGTCGGGTTTTCTCCCTCATAAAAATACCCAAAATATTTTCCACTGCCGCAGCTCATCGGAACGAGATTGTTCCGGCTCTGAAACAGATTCATAGACATTTCCACACCGTCTGCAGAAGCTGCATAAGGGTATATCCCCTCTTCATTCTCTACAACCGCTTCAAAATATGCCTGCAGATCCTCCACGCTGTCAATTGGATCCATCCCGTACTTCTCTCTCAGATCTCCGCGAATTAACACTGGCATTGCATTATTGACATACGGGCTGTTCTTGGGCACCATGTAGCATTTCCCCTGTATCTTGGCTTGTTCAAACGCCATGGCATCCTGCTCCTCATATGTCTGAGGCATATACTGCTCACGCAGTTCATCCGTGATTTCTATAAATGCCCCCTTAGTCGCCTCCTCGTTATAAAAAGCCCATGTAGAAGTGTAAATCAGATCAATACTTTCTCCGCTTGCTAGCAGCAACGAGTACTTCTGCGCGTAGTCACTGAGCGAAATGTAATTGACATCCACCGTGGTATTGAGCACTTCTTTCAGACGCTCGTTCAGTGCTTCCTCCACAGAATCCGCCGCTACCGGTTCATCTCCGATGACATAGACAACCAATTCCTTCTCCTGCGACACATCATTGCCATAATACTCCAGCGCCGCTGCGATTTCTGGCTCATCTGCAGATTCCGACACTTCTACTGTCTCACTGGGATCCGCTGCATTTTGCTCACTGTTTCCTCCGCATCCTGACAGAATACTGCTGCCCATCAGCAACATTCCAAGCAATAAACTGACTGTTCTCTTTCTCATTGTCTTCCTCCTCTTATTTTGAATGAATTTCACATCCATTGCTACCTATCCTTTTACCGCCCCAAGCGTCAGCCCTCTGACAAAATATTTCTGCACAAAAGGATAAACCA
The DNA here is from genome assembly GCA_030524225.1 of Eubacteriales bacterium. Classification (GTDB taxonomy): domain Bacteria; phylum Bacillota; class Clostridia; order Lachnospirales; family Lachnospiraceae; genus CAG-791. The sequence continues at coordinate 13,141 of JAUNGV010000016.1, read as the reverse complement.
GAATAATCGGTCCCGTTGCCACCACCGTTAACGCCATCTTCGTAGATTCAATTGGCATAGAACTGACTGAAACTGTGGTCTGACTTGCAATTTCACGCAGGGCCTTAATACTTCCCATCAACTGATACAGCAGATACTGCAGATCCATCAGTTCTTTCTTGTCTATAAATAGCATACACAGATACCAGTCATTCCAATAGGTCAGCGCCGAAAACAGTGCAATAGTGGCAACAACCGGTTTGGACAACGGAAGAATTAATTTGATAAAAATCTGGAAATCTCCCGCTCCGTCAATCTTTGCCGATTCCGTAATCTCCTCTGGAACACTGCGCATGAACCCTTTCACCAGAATGATATACCAGACAGATACCAATGTCGGAACAATCAACGCCCAAATCGTATTCTTCAAATGAAGCGTTTTGACGCACAGAATATACCAGGGCACCAGACCACCGGAAAACAGCGTCGTAAAGAAAAAATAAAACGAGAAAATATTTCTCCACTTAAAATCTTTCCTCTGCAGCACATATCCTGTCATAGTGTTAATAAATACACTCAACGCTGTTCCTACCACCGTCACAAACACAGTGACTGCATAGGCTCTCAAAATACGAACTGGATTCTGAAACACAAGCTGATAGGCCGATACGGTAAATTCTTTAGGCCAGAGCACGTAGCCATTTCTGATAATATAATTCTCACTGGTAAACGAGGACGCTATGATCAGAAAAAAAGGCAAAAGACAAAGCAGTGCAAAAAGGCACAATATAGAATAACCGACTATCTTAAAACAAAACGTATCCGCACCTATTTTTCCGTGATTCCTTTTTTGCATCTATATTCCCCCCATTAGAACAATGCGTATTCACTCTGTGCTTTTTTGACAATGCCATTTACCACCATGATCGTAACAAAACACAAAACAGACTGATAAAATCCTGCAGCGGCAGCCATTCCAATATCCGAAGTCTCCAAAAGTGAACGGAATACAAATGTATCAATGACATCCGTCGCCTCATACAGCGCACCGTTTTTGCCAATCAGCTGATAAAACAGATCCAAATTTCCTCGAAAAATTTTACTTACATCCAACAACACCATCGTTACAATCGTCGGCACCACTGCCGGAAACGTCACATGCCTGACTCGCTGGAAAATATTGGCGCCATCGATCTTCGCCGCCTCGTGCAGCTGCATGTCAATCCCTGTCACCGCCGCCAGATACACCACCATGCTGTAACCGACACCTTTCCACGCATTAAACAGCACAATCAGCACTCTCCAAATCGGCCCGTCTGCATAGACGTTAACCGGCTCCATTCCGAGCTGCATCAGAACGCCGTTTACCACGCCGTTTTCGTAATTTAGCAGATTATACGCAATCGTTCCCACGATAACCCATGAGACAAAATAAGGAAGAAAAATAGCAGATTGTGTTAACTTCTTAAACCTTTTTCCTGTTGCTTCACTCAGTACCACAGCGAAAGAAACAGCTAACACGGTATTCACCGCAATAAAACTCAAATTATACAAAAAAGTATTCAGTGTAACTCCGAATGCTTTTCCCGACATAAAGAAAAATTTAAAGTTGTCAAAAATGCCTTCTGTCCAGGGACTTCCTAATATTCCATCTCTGTAATTAAATTGTTTAAATGCCAGAATCATACCACCCATCGGTAAATAAGCGAATACGAATATAATCAAAACTGCCGGAAGGATCATCAGCAAAAGCGTTTTGCTTTTTTTTACTTCTCTTACAAATTCCTGTCTTTTACTTTTCGTCATTTTTGCTGTACCTCCCTGCTGCACTGGTTGCTGTATCTTTATCGTAGCAAAGCTATTTTCATAATAAAATCAGAGTTTTTTTGAATGAATAGCACATTCTTTTACTGCGCCGCTGCACTCTCTTGCAGCCTCCTATTTTAATGTTATAATGGCTGTAGCGCTGCCGTCGATCCGCTCTATCCTAGAACAAGTGGAGGAAGATATGAATCTTTTATTAGTCGATGACGAAACTGTTACCAGAGAGGGAATTCTTTCTATTATCCCGTTGGAAGAATTGGGAATTGATCAAGTCATAACTGCCAAAAACGGAAAAGACGGTCTATCCAAAGTGCTTTCTTTCTCCCCAGATATCATTCTGACCGATGTGAAAATGCCACAGATGGACGGAGTTTCCATGTCTTTTGAGCTCCGAAAAAATTTTCCTGACTGCAGTATTATTTTCATGAGTGGTTATGCGGATAAAGAATATCTTAAATCTGCAATCCGTTTATCTGCTGTCAACTACATTGAAAAACCTTTTGCTCCGGAAGAACTGATTTCTACTCTTCGAATTGCCGTCCAAAAATGCCGGGAAAAACAGGCTCTTGCCCATTCTGCCGATGAAATAAGCCGTCAACTCGACATGAGCCTTCCAGAGCTTCAAAATAAAGCGGCTCTTTCTCTAACTGTACCGCCGTCCTTAGCATCCCGGCATATACAGGAAATTCTATCCGTCGCTTCACCTGATCTTGAAACATCCGGGGCATGGGTATCCATCCTGATCCGCTTTATCACTTCCGCATCTATTACCGTATCCCGACAGGATGCTTTGCGGAGTCTTCTCACAAATGCACTGCAAACAAATTCTTTCTCTGAATTTTTAATCGGATGGAAAAACGATTCTCTGTCAGTCGTACAAATCAGACTTGGAAGTCTTGTAGATATTTCTGCTCTGAGAGATCAAATTGTATCTCTGTGTCAGATACTTCAGGATACATTAACAGCATCCTGCCCTTTTCTGATTGCTGCCGGAAATCCTGTCCAAAGTATTCTCCAGCTTTTTCTCTCCTACCAAAGCGCCGCCATATGTCTGGAACGTGGATTTTTTCGTGCAGAAAACTCTTCTCTTTTTTCCTGGGAAGATTCGGGATCTAGAAGCTATCAGTTTTCTCCTGATACCCTTCTTCCATTCGAAAAGGCAGTCAGGCATCAGGATGAGACCGCCGCTTTTTCTTATATTCACGATCTTATTGAGAAATTGCGGCAATTTGACGGCACACTGCCGAGTACCGTCAAACATTTTTTTATTCAGGCGATGCTCTTTTTATATGACACCGATCGTCTTTGTAAGGGACGTGCTTTTCTTCCTGATGAAACACCGGAAACCATTCGCGATTCTTTTTGGAAAATTACATTCCTCAACGAAATAGAAGCAGAACTGGAGAAGAGATTGACAACCTTTTTTCTCTCTACTGATTCTTCTTTTTCACAAAATGCTCTCGCCTACCAAATCCGTTTGTTCTTAGAAGAAAACTACGAAAAAGAAGGTCTATCTCTTCAGGAAATATCAGAGACTTTCTCGGTAAGTGAGTCTTATCTTTGCATACTGTATAAAAAAGCTTTTGACACCACGATCAATCAATACCTGATTGATCTTCGCATTGCAAAAGCAAAGGAATATCTTCTTGAAACCAATAAGAAAATCAAGGAAATCGCCTCCCTTATCGGCTACAGGGACTGTAATTATTTTATTCGTATATTCAAAAAAAACGTTGGACAAACCCCCGCAGACTTTAGAAATTTAATGTAAAATGACTCTTTGTTTACTATTTTCATATTAAAAACACGCCTTGTATTTTATGGCAGTATGATCGAGTGGAGAATGAATTATAAAATGAATACAGAACAAAAAACTTCTCATAAAAAAAGCTTTTTTATCACTGTTTCAGAACATTTTAAACGAAATCGTCTGATTTGTTTTGCTATACACTATTTTAACAACCTGAATCTGCACAGCAAAATTGTGATTACTTATTTTTTCTTTGTTCTTCTCTTTGTCGGTATTTTATCAACTATAATTTATACCTTTACTTCGCGTTCTATTTACAGACAGAATATTTTCAGTTTTTCCCAGAACTATAATCAGGCCAATTCCTATCTGGCTTATAAAATAGACAGTATTTGCTCCGCCAGCGACATGCTGATCTATAATGTGTCACTAAACGAAATTCTGAACAAAAAAAGGGATTCCTATTCCATTATTGAACAAACTGCTGACTCTCGGTCTCTTTTGCACCTACTCAAAAACATGCAGGAGAACAGAGACATTGCCCGAGCATGTCTCTACGTTCCGGATACGTTATCTTATTCCGATAACAACGAGTATATTCGCCCGTTTTCTCAGGCGGAATCTTCTGCCTGGTATCCTGCCCTTTTTGCCCGAAAAGGAATCTGTTTATTTGTAGGAAGCGCTCAGCTCGAAGATCTTCCTTATCCTGATTTGCCCTGTATCTCCCTGTTTCGCGCCATGTACCGGCAAAATGACTACTCCAGCCTCTCTTTTATTCTCCGCCTCGATATCCCGCTGACCTCTATTATGCCAATCCTGAACTCTGCCAACTACTCCAGCGACAGTTTCACACTGCTCACCGATCTATCCGGAGCAGTAATTGTCTCGTCCTCTATTTCCGATAGTTCTTCTGCTGCCTTCTCTGAAGAAGAATTTTCTCTTCCGGATTGCCCCAGTGGCACTCCCTGCCGGATTCAACTGAATGGGACCTCCTACCTCATACTGTCGGCCCCTCTCTCCGGTACCGACTGGCGAATGACTACTTTGGTTCCTTACAATACATTTACCATGGCCACAACTTCTCTGATCAATACATTGCTGTGTGTTTCTACTGTTGTACTGCTTCTCGCTTGGCTTTTAAGCAAACCAATTGCGTATTCTATTTCCAACCGAATTGACATCCTGCATCTGTATATGAAAGATGTACAGAGCGGCGTTTTGCACCCGATTCCCGGAAGTATCTATAAAGATGAAATCGGTCTCCTGACTGCCAACTACAATTTTATGATCGCACGCATTCAGTCGCTGCTGAAAGAAAATTACCAAATGGGTATTGATCTGAAAGATGCCGAATATAAAGCACTGCAGTCGCAGATCAATCCTCATTTTCTCTATAATACTCTTGATATGATCCGCTGGTTCTCTTATCAGAACAAAGCGGCGCAGATCAATGAAACAGTCTGCTCTCTTGCCAGTTTTTATAAGCTCTCTCTTTCAAAGGGAAAATATATTGTCTCCATTCAAAATGAACTGGAGCATGTAAAATACTACATGAAAATACAGGAATTTCGTTTCGGAGAGGATATCACCTTTTTCACAAAGATCGATCCTGAACTTCTCTCCTTCTCCATTCCCAAAATCACCTTACAGCCTCTGGTAGAGAACGCATTGTTTCATGGAATTTTGGAAAAAGAATCCCCAAAGGGAAACATTCGAATTTATGGTCATTACCAAAAAGAAACGCTATACCTGACTGTTGAAGACGACGGAGTCGGGATTTCCCCAGATAAACTCGGGACATTGCTGAAAGAAAACTCTGAAGGATCGACCGCCACTTCAAACGGAAGTCATTATGGTCTACTCAATATTCATCGGCGCCTCCAGTTGCAATACGGTGAATCCTATGGTCTTTCTGTGGAAAGTAAGGAACAAGTCGGAACAAAAGTTCACATTTTGCTACCCGCTATTCCCGCTGATGTTCAGTCCATTTTTGAGGAGAGGTAGACTTTTTTTTACTCGATAGGACTATATTTTCTTCTTCCTGCTTTCCTATAGACGCCCGTTTTTATCAGCTGTTATAATTCCAACATGTTCTTCTGCCAATATGTTTCATACAAAATAGTTACGGTATCGGAGCGTTTTCTAGTTGATATAAAACTGAACCACTATAGACTGCTCATATTGTTATAACGTGAACTATCGGAATAAGGAGGGGATTTTTATGGCAACGGGATATAAAGCCACCGATTATCATTGGCAACCTACCGCTGTTTCCTTTACCAGCGACGCGAAATGGCTGCAGGAGCTTCATGATCGCTGCGAATATTTTTGCAAACAGAACACAGCGATCTTTACCGACAAAAAGGTTCTGCGCGAGGGCTCCGATTATGACGGCGTATGGTTGGAAACACAGCCCATGGGAGGAGAAATGTATGCCAAGCGCGACATGGAAGCCGCCCTTAATAATCAACTGATTTTCATAGAAAACCAGCGAAAAAGTGGTCGTCTCCCGGGCATGATCAAGTTTCAGGAACCATTTCTGCTTCAGGTCTCCTATGACTGGCTGCAGGGATTCTGTTTTCCTGTCCATGCCCTGAAAATGTACTATATGATCGGAAGGGATGCCTCCTATCTTCAGAAATTATATGAAACTCTTGTCGCTTACGATCATTATCTCTGGACGTACCGTGACAGTGACAATGACGGATGCCTGGAAAGCTGGTGTACCTGGGACACCGGTGAAGACAACTCTCTTCGATTTACACGATACGGCGTAAAAGACGGTGGCTTTGGTGGTGAAGACGCTCCTATCGGACACGGTCGCCTCCCCTATGAGTCCATGGATGTTATGTCTTACTCCTGCCAGTGCAGAGATGTACTCGCGACTATCTGCACTCTGTCAGAAAAACTGGAAGAATCCAAAATATGGCGTGATAAGGCGAATCAGGTGCGAAAAAAAATAAAAGACTACCTGTGGCGCGAGGATAAGAACGCCTGTTATGACAGAGACTGTGACAACCTGTTTATGGATGTTCTCACTCACAACAATCTGCGCTGTATGTATTATGGCTCCTTTGATCAGGAAATGGCTGACCGTTTTATCCGACATCACCTGTTCAATCCGGAGGAATTCTGGACACCGATTCCACTTCCTTCCATCGCGGCAAACGATCCCTGCTTCTCCAATATCAATTTCAACAACTGGGGCGGTCAGGTACAAGGGCTGACTTATCAAAGAGCGATTCAGGCGTTAGAACAATACGGTCATGAAGCAGAAATCCGGATGCTTGGTAAAAAATGGCTTTTTCTCCTGCGTGATCAGAAAAAACTGGTACAGCAATATGATCCCTTTACAGGAGCGCCCTGTGTGACCCGTTCTGAAGGTCTGGCTCCACAGGGCGAGGAAACTGAACGTTATGCGTCTGTAACAACGCTGGGACCGGAAGGTTACGGCCCCACTATCCTGGCAGCCCTGGAATATATTTCCCTCCTGTGCGGAATTAACATTGCCTTTGACGAAATACGCTGGTCTGCCGTTCTTGGATGGCCCTCCAGCAGTTATGTACAGACAATGCACGGACATGACTATCGTTTAGAGCAGAACGGAACAGAAATGACCGCTTTTATGGATCAGCAAAAACTTTTCACATGCTCCTGCGGCGTCCAAATTCGTACCGACTTAAACGGGAAGCCCCTATCTGTCACAGGGATTGAGGAGTCCTCTGTTCCTCTCCGTTTGCAGACGGAAACGCAAGACTGCAACGGTACTGTTTTTCCCAATCAGGTACTTTGCCCGACAGAGACGTCTTTTATTGAAATTCAAAGAATCTCTTTCGACTATCCCTACAAACATTCCGAAAAATAAAACCCGGAAATTTTACGGTCATTTTCTCTGGCCTGAACGAAGGAAAAGGAGGTTTTCTATTTTATGAAACTTTTACTAATCGGCGGGACCGGCATCATCAGCTCTGCCGTCTCCGATTTGGCGCTTCACAGGAACCACGAACTCTGGCTCATCACAAGAGGTCTGGCTCTTCATACCATTCCCTCCGGCGCCCATGTGATACACGCAGATATCCAAACGGATTCTGATTTTATCTCTACGGCAATCAAAAACGAATATTTTGACTGTATTGCCGATTTTACAGTACAAACGCCTGATCAAATTGAACGTGACTACGATCTGTTCCATAACAAAACAAAGCAGTACATTTTCATCAGTTCCGCCTGTGTATACAAGAGACCGCTCCCCCATTACATACTTACAGAGGATTCTCCCGTCGGTAATCCCTACTGGAATTATGCGCAAAATAAGTTGGCCTGTGAGGAAAAACTGCAGAAAATAGCGAATCTGCATTCCTTCCCTTTCACCATTATTCGGCCCGGACATACCTACGACGACACCTGGCTCCCTCTTTGCATTACCGGATATCGCGGCGGATATGCCGTAATTCAGAGAATGTTGGAAGGAAGGGCAACGATAATTCCCGGTGACGGCACCTCCCTCTGGACAGTAACGCACAACAGCGATTTTGCCGCGGCATTCTTGGGGATTGCTGGAAATCCAGCCGCAGTTGGAGAAATCGTACAGATCAGTTCTGACGAGATTCTGAGCTGGAATCAAATTTATCACACAATTGCGGAACTACTGGATGTTCCATTCCGCCCTTTTTATGTCTCTTCTCTGTTTCTTCACCAGGCGGGACCATACGATTTTCAAAGTTGTCTGATTGGGGAAAGAGTTCAAAGCGCTGTACTTTGTAACGATAAACTGAAAAAGCTGGTTCCCGGTTTTCATGCCAAAACCTCGTTCCGAACCGGCATCAAACCGGCGCTGGAACATCTTCTAGCTGATCCCGCGCTTCAGATAGCAGACCCCGTGTTTGACAGTTGGTGCGATCGTCTGATCGATGTTCTCGGCAACGTGGCAAAAGAGCTGAAGCGCGAGTTTCCTGAACCTTTATAACTGTAACACGTATATAAACTCATATATTCAAGGAGGTATCCTATGCAAAGCTTTGACTTCAAAGACGTGACACTCGAACCCGGTATGCTGAAATCAGTTCTCAACGAGACGATGTCATTCTATCTGAACATTCCCAACGACAATATCATGAAATACATGAGAGAAAGCGCAGGCCTGCCTGCGCCCGGCATCCACTACAGCGGATGGTATGTGAATTCCCGTGGTATTTTCCTGATCGGTCAATGGCTCTCGGCTTTTTCCCGTATGTACGCCATCTCCGGCAACGAGGCCTTCCGGGACAAGGCGCTCTATCTCGCTGAGGAGTTCTGGCGCTGCCAGGAAGGCGCTCTGGAGAAGGCGCCCCTTCTCACCAATCGCTCTCACTATGATCTTGATAAGCTGCTGCGGGCGCACTGCGACCTCTTTTTATACTGCGGATATGAAAAGGCCAGGGAACGCGCCGCGTATCTCGTGGAATTCGCCGACCGTGAACTGACCCGCGACAATCTCTTTGGCGACAACTCCACCGAGTGGTATACGCTGAGCGAGTCCTTCCTGGATGCCTATCATATTCTGGGGATTGAGGAAGCGCTTCCTCTCGCCAAGCGCTACGAATACCGGGAGTTCTGGGATCTGTTTTATCAGGACGCCGATCCGTTTTCCAAACGGCCGGTGGCGGGACTCTACTCCGAGTACTGCCACGCCTACAGCCATGTCAACTCCTTCTCCAGCTGCGCAGCCTCCTATGCCCACAGCCGCGATCCTTACTATCTCAAGGCGCTGCGCACCTTTTATGAGTTTATGCAGCGGGAAGAGGTCATGGCGACCGGCGGATACGGCCCCAACTACGAGCATCTCATGCCGAAGTACCGCATCATCGACGCGCTGCGCACCGGTCACGACAGCTTTGAGACGCAGTGTGACTCCTACGCCGCCTACCGTCTCTCCAAATATCTGACCTGCTTTACCGGGGAGGCGCAGTTCGGCCACTGGACGGAATCCCTCCTCTACAACGCCACCGCCGCTACCATCCCCATGACAGAGGACGGCAAGGTGATTTACTACTCCGACTACAATATGTACGGCGCGCGCAAAATAAACCGCCAGGACGGCTGGACCTGCTGCACGGGAACACGGCCGCTCCTCGTAGCGGAGATGCAGAGGCTGATTTACTTTGAAGAGAACGGCGATCTCTTCCTCAGCCAGTATACGCCCTCGTCCCTGACATGGCGCCGCAACGGCGATACAATCGCCGTCAGGCAGTCCACGGCCTTCCCTGAATCGGAGACGGTGCTGCTCTCCCTGTCCATGGATGCTCCCGCAGAGTTTACTCTGCATCTGCGGATGCCGCGCTGGCTGTCCGGCCCGATGACTCTCTCCTGCAACGGAGAACCGCTGGAAACGACCGTGGATAAGAAAGGATGGCTCACCGTGCGCCGCACCTGGCAGGATGCAGATAAGCTCGTCATCACACTCCCCTCCTCTGTCTGGATGCACTCCTTCGATCCTGTAAAGGGCGGCCCTAACGCCTTCCTGCACGGCCCCATCGTGCTTGCTGCAGAGTACACCGGCTTGCAGACACCCAACGACTGGATGGATGTGCAGGCCCTGACGAAAAAAATGCGCCCCGTTCCCGGAGCGCCGCTGCACTACAGCGTCGAAGGACGAAGCGATATTTCATTCCGTCCGTTCTATGAAGTACAGGAAAACGAGCGCTACTTCCTCTACCACGACACGACGGCACACGCGACGAAACTGCATCAGGAATAAAACTATATATTTTAAAGAATTCCTCCGATTGCAAAAAACCGGAGGAATTTTTTAAAACTCTTTATTAATAAGCAACGTCACTATACTATGCGGCAACAATCGAATCTTATAAAATTCTTTTTCACCATCAATATGAAAAGAAATAACATTTTCACATTGATATTTATTCATAATCACTACAACAATCTCTCCATTCGATTGTATAAATGCACAGCTTTCTATATCTCCCACAATGCGACGTCCCAATACAACTGCATCTCTTTCAATGAATTTACTAAAATGTCCAATATAAAAATAAGCTGGAAGATAAATCAATTCATTATGATCTCTATCTAAAATAATTGGTGATAGGCAATAATTGTTTGCCAGATTAGGACCACCTTTCTCATCTAAAAAAAGGTTCCAATCAATATATCCATTTGTCCAATGATTAAAATCACCTATTATTTCGTGCGCATATTTCTCTGCCACATCCCACTTTTTTATATCTAAACAAAAAGGAACACAACTTTCTGTAGAAATTAATTCTAATTTTGGATACTCCTCATGTAAAGCATCTAATTCCTCAAAATAATCGCCAGAGTACCAATGAAAAGCTACGGAAAATATACTTTTATTATCTTGTAAGATCGACATTTCTTCTTGAATTCTATTATACAAAATATCTTTATTGCAATCCCATAACAAAATCTTAAGATCTCGTCTTTTGTATTTTTCCAATTCCGGAATGAGATAATTCTTTATAAAATCCGCTTCTTCTTTTGCTGAATAGCAGCAGGATGGCCATTCCTGTATTTCTACAGGTTCATTTTGTATAGAAAGTCCCCACAAATCAATCCCATTCTTCTTATACTCATCTATAAACCTAACTAAATATTTAGCATAAACAGATCGAAATTCTTCTCTTAATTTTCCACCATTCGTCATCATCCTATTTGTTTTCATCCATGCAGGTGGGCTCCATGGTGTTGCATAAATGAAGAGATTATTCTGTAACTGCATTGCCCTATGAATCATTGGAATGATTGTGTCACTATCATCTCTAACAGAAAAATCTATAAGTTCTATATCATTTTCCGTATCATCATAGGAGTATATATGCTGTGAAAAGTCACTAGCTCCTATAGGCGTCCTGCACAAATTATATGCAATTCCTTCCTTTGGATCAAAATACGCTTTTATTGCCTGACTCTTTAGAGAATTATCGACACCAGCTAACGCCACAGCAGAAGCCTCCGTAAACGCCCCGCCGAATCCAATTACTTTCTGCTTTTTTTCTTTTGGATTTATGATAAGATTAACGTTGTTTGAATTCTTATCATTTTCACTCTGATCAATTATGTTATCTAAATACGAAAGCCTATATCCGGTATCCTTTGCAGTAACTACACATTGTATTTTTTTCATATCCTTCCTTCTTTCACTTAATCAATCAAAACTATGCTTTTATTGCTCCCGCCGTGATTCCTTTAATAAAATATTTAGATCCAAAAGAAAAAATAATCAGTACTGGAAATGTAGACAATGAAAGTGCCAACATTTGTGCTCCATAATCATGTTGATAAGCAGCACCTATATTCGAAATCATCAGCGGTAATGTATAAACCGAATCTTTATTCAAAATTATTAGCGGAAGTAAATAATTATTCCATGACCACAAAAAAACTAATGTTGCAATCGTCATAACTCCCGAACGTATACACGGAAAAACTATTCTTGCCAAAATCCCCGGCTCACTACATCCATCCATTCTTGCGCTTTCCAGCAATTCATCCGGGACTGAATCCTTTATAAACTGTGCCATAAAAAAAGCGCTAAACGGATTAGCTATCCAAACACAGATGACAGCCATTAACGTATTGCTCCAATGAAACACTCTCATCTCTATAACATATCCAATAATTGATATTTGTGTCGGCATCATCATCCCTAATAAAATGATAGCAAGAAAAATTTTCTTTAATCGGAACTTAAATTTAGCTATAGAATATCCTATTGTAACACTTGTAAAAACACTAAAAAAAACAGAGCAAAATGATACAATAACACTATTCCTATAAGTTGATAAGAAATCACTTTGCAGTATAGTCCTCAAATTTCCCAAAAAATAATCACTAAACCAAATGGGCATTCCTGTAAAAAGATCTGCACTATAATATGTCCCCATTACTAACATCATATAGAAGGGAAAAAAGGAAATTATCGTAACAATTACCACAAATATGTTTGAGATAGTAATTCGCTTCCTCATCATTTATCTCTCTTTCCTATTAATAAACCAGAAACTGATCAAACTACATATTCCAATCAGTAGAAAAAGTGTATATGCTATTGCAGCTCCATATCCAAGCCTCGTGCTGCTTCCAAAGGCTTCATCATAGAATTTCCAAATAATAGTAAGAACAGAATAATTAGGACCACCAATATTTTTAGAGGATGCTGACCATCCAGAATACAATTGAACTGGTTCATCAAACATTTGAAATGCTCCGATTAGTGCCGTCAAAAGCAGAAATGATGTAATATTTTTTAGCAATGGTATTGTTACATATAAAAAAGTTTTTACTTTATTTGCGCCATCAATAGCTGCAGCATCATATACATCTGGGGTTATGGAGGTCATGCCTGCAAGATATATCATCATACAATAACCAAAATTTCTCCATATAATCATTATTGCTACGATTCCCCGTGCTGACCATGTATGTTGTAGCCAAAAGTAATTCTCTTTAAACAATCCTATATTAGTTAAAAATAAATTTAAAATCCCGCTGTTCCAGTCAAAAATATATGAAAACACAAAACCTATCGCTACTGGAGTCGTAATATACGGCAAAAAATTTATTACTTGA